>CAILAQ010000199.1 GCA_903832165.1 uncultured Bacteroidota bacterium
ATTCCTCCCTTGCGAATACTCATTCCCCTATGACATCAGAGTATACCCAGATCAATTCCGCGGGGGCATTGCTTTCTACCGCCCAGGAGATGGCGGAGTGGTACAACGCCTTGTTTAGCGGAAACATCATTTCCGCTGCATCATTGCAGCAGATAGAGGATATTGATCCCTCTTCCTGGTACGGACTGGGGCTACAGCATTCCCTGTGGAAAGATCATAAGGGGTTCAGCCATTGGGGAGATGGTATCGGCTATGAGTCCTTCGTAAGATACGATCCTCAAACAGGAACAACATTTTGCATGCTCATGAACAACCGCTACTTTGGTTCAACAGAACGAATCGGCCCCCTGTTGGATGTGTTGTATCACGAATGTCCGAGGAAACCGAATGATGCGGGAATCAGTGAAGTTTTGAGTCCCTGGGAAATGATATGCAGCGCAACAGTGGCTCCAAAGGTGACCCTGACGAATTTCGGAAGCACCCTTCTCACCTCTGTGAACATTCATTATCAAATTGAAACGGTGGACACGCCTGCCGTATTTAACTGGACCGGGGCTTTGGGTTCAGGCGATACAATTCATGTCACACTTCCCCAGATCACCACCGGCGATGGTTTCCACTGGTTCACCTGTTATACCTCACTTCCGAACGGGGTCTCTGAAGGACTAACCTACAACGATACTTCCATAAGTAATTTCGTTGCAAACACCGGGTCTTCAGTGCCGGGTGAAATCTCCGAGGGATTTGACAGCCCGGTTTTCCCCCCGGCAGGATGGACCGTGAATTCATTTTCCTACCTTCAATGGGGCGGGACACAGCTGGCTCACTCGGCAGGGACAGGTTCGGTTGTGGCGACAAATTACATCATTGGCTTTGCTTCCATTAATCTTGACATGCCATTAATTCATATTGCAGCAGGTACCCATCCGGAGCTTAGCTTTGACTATGCCTATGCCATGTATCCAGGATTTTCAGGAGATTCGTTACAGGTGCTTATTTCTACCGATTGCGGGGCCACCTGGCAAACACTGTTCAATAAAGGCAGTCTTCAAATGTTTACAGCGCCCACCACCTACGATATATATTTTCCAAAGACAAGCGCCGAATGGGCAACCGAGACCTCTTCCCTTGCATCCTATACCGGTGACGTACTGATCCGGTTCCGCGAAGTGAGTGGCTGGGGAAACAACCTTTACCTGGACAATGTAAAGGTTTCCTTTCCGACAGGAATCAGTGATGAAAAATCGCTTGAAAATGTCAATGTCTATCCAAATCCGGCCTCTGATGCTATAACTGTTTCCGGGCTTCCTGAAAATTCGGAAATTCAGATATCGGACTTGTCAGGAAAACTGTTGTTGAATCAGAAAACTTTGAACAATCCCGCTACAATTGATATACACAATCTTCCGCAGGGAATTTATATTTTAAGAAGTGTAAAAGGAGTAAAGAAAATTGTGAAAATTTAGGTCTTTGAATTGAAATATTCGGAGGATGAATATTTTCGCCTACTCATCCTCCGAATATTCATTCGTTGTTGTACTTTTATGCCTATGAAACCTTGCTCCTGTTATTGTTGGTTCACCCTCCTTCTGATCATTATGTTCAGCAGAACTGCATTGGCTCAAAAATCGGAATATGACAGGCTCCGGAGTCAAATCTCAAAAGAGACCAGTGATACAAGCAAAATCAAGCTATTGATTCAAATGCGTTTTTTTTTCATACTCAACGATTCGCTGGATCGTGACAAATATTTAAAGCAAGCATATGCTCTTTCGAAGAAAACAAAATTCCCTTACGGAGAGGCCTGGAGTCAATATTATGAAGGACGGTTGGTTTCAAACACTGACAGATGGAAGGAAGCCATTGAAAAATATGAACGAGCCATAAACATACTTGATTCACTCCACTTTATACAACGTACAGAGGGGTATCCGTTGTCGGATATCCGGAGGCTGTTCAATTGGGCAAATGATCAAGAGGGGAAATTTAAGTATTATTCGGATAAAGTAGCATTCTATAAAAAGCATGGCCCCATTGAAAACCTGGCGGCCTGTTACCATGCC
>CAILAQ010000200.1 GCA_903832165.1 uncultured Bacteroidota bacterium
CAGGCTCAGACCCATGTGAGTAATGGTAATGGGCAGGTGTTTTACACCGAGACTTTCGGATGGGAGAATCCTGCCGATGCCAAAGGCTGGACAGCTCCTGCCGGTTATTATTTTCTTGATCCGAAAGATCAGGGAACAAACTTTGTGTGGTGGAACGGACCTTTCGTTGACCGGCTCACTCAGGATCCGATGCTGCAATCAACAACAAAGGATAACGGATGCATAGCCCTCTTTATGGAGCGGTTTAACCCGGCCGGCCAGCCGGAAATCAGAGTTGATAATTCCATTGGCTTTCCCATGATGAACTGCAGTGCCCACTCTTCTGTGGTGGTTAAGTACGAAACGCATTTCATGGCTTCTTCGCCGGTAGATATGTTTCTCGAGGTTACCGTTGACAATTGGGTGCATTCAGCCAATTACAGCGTGAATTTCGGTGCCGGTCACAAGGATCGGCCACTCGACAGGCCAAAGGGGGTTCCGGCCATAATGGAGGTCAATATTTCTGATGTTGCTGCAGGGATGTCAAACGTGCAGATGAGGTTGCACTGGATCAACTCGGCTCTTTATTATTGGGCGATTGATGATTTTACCCTGTCAGAAGCTTATAACAATGACATGAAAATGGGTGATGTGCAGATGGAATGGGAAGATGGTAATCCGAATACCAAAATGGCATGGATTTACAATATCCCAAAATCACAACTGGATGGAAATAACGGATTTATTAATTTCCAGTCGAGAGCAGTGAATTTCGGGGAATATGATCAGGAAAACGTTGTTATGGACCTTAATATCACCAAAAACAACAACAGCGTTTTTCACCTGGTGTCGCCCAAGAAAGATGTTTCTGTTCTGGTGACTGATACAGTGACATTTACTGAGAAATATTCGCCGGTTGACTTTGGCCATTACAAAGTAGCCATGGAATTCAGTGCAAAAGATGTCGATCAGCATCCTGTTGACAATAAGAAGGAAGTCTATTTCAATGTGACTGACAGTATCTACTCGCGTTCTGATAATTCCAATGATCTGAGCTGGTCGTTCAGTAAAGAGCGCTATGATGCTGCAGCTGTTGCCAATATCGGGCACTTTGTGGGTTCGATGTTTCCGATTTTCAATGATTGCGAGGTGAGTTCAATATCAGCTTTCATTGGTGGCGGTAAGGCCGACCAGTATATTAATTATCGTTTTGTGCTTTGGTATGTTCCGCTGACTGAGACTGTACAAACTCCTTTTCAGCTGCTGACTACCGATATGATTGAGCTGGATTCGGCTGATTTCAATACCTGGGTCACCATGCCTTTAGGTAAGGACGGAGAATCTGAATTCCTCACCAAGGGAGATCTGGTTTATGCAGGTGTTGAGTATGATAACACCAATGAGGATTATATGATCCGGCGTAATAAGGGTCTGGAAATCGGCACAGATAACTCTGTAAAACTTACCGAATCTTCAGCCATTGCTTTTTATAACGGTAACTGGGAAACCGGCCTTGGCGATTTTATCGGTAAACGCAATCTGATGATCCGCCTCAACCTGAATGATCACAAGAACCTGAATGATGGTGTTGAGCTGAATCCTGCGCTGGCCGGTCTTGACCAGAATTTCCCCAATCCTTTCAGCGGGAGTACCGAAATCGGCTACGAATTGAAGGAGGTATTGAATGTATCTTTCGCAGTGATGGACCTTACCGGACGTAAAGTTATGGAAGTCAATGAAGGCTTAAAGCCGGCCGGCAGGCATACCTTTAAACTGGAATCCGGCAGCCTCGAAGCCGGGATCTATTTCTACACGATTAAGGCAGGGAATTTCGTTCAGACCAAACAGATGGTTGTAACGAAATAATAACCTCTAAGCATAAGAAAAAAGGGCTGCTCTGATGGGCGGCCCTTTTTTGTTATACGGCAGGTTTGACTGAAAAACCTGCAGGAAGTTGAAATAGCGTTTGTTTTTCAATTAACAGTAAGTTAACTTTAGACGGTATGAAAAACACTCACCAAAATCAACTAATACATGCGAAAATTTACTCTTTTACTGGCGATCGGGTTGTTTGCGGCAACCTTCGCTCAAGCTCAAGCCCCTGCAACAAAGGGGGATGGAAAGGTTTTCTATTCCGAGACTTTCGGATGGGAGAATCCTGCTGATGCAAAAGGCTGGACGGCTCCGGCCGGCTACTATTTTCTGGATCCACTGGACATCGGATACAATTGGGGCTGGTGGCCTGGTAATAAAGGATTTGTATCGAAATTAACCCAGGATCCGCCACTGAATTCCACTACAAAGGCTAACGGAGTTATGGCACTTTTTGTGGAGGAATATAATCAGGGGGGTGACGTACTGACGAATCTTGACAACTCAATTGGTTTTCCGACGATCGACTGCAGTCAGCACTCTTCAGTGGTTGTTCGCTATCAGACTCATTTTATGGCCTACTGCGCCTACCTTAACCTCCGTGCCGAAATGTGGCTGGAAGTCAGCGTGGATGACTGGGTTCATGCAGCTGCCTATAGCGTGAACTTTGGCTGTGGCCATAAGCAGCGGCCGCTGGATAAGCCAAAAGGCGAACCGGCTCTTCTCGAAGTAAACATATCAGATGTAGCTGCCGGGCAGCCGAATGTTAAAATGCGCCTCCACTGGCTGAATACCCGTCTGTATTATTGGGCACTTGATGATTTTGAAGTCGCTGAGGCCCAGGATAATGACCTGAAGATGAAATACGTCAAGATGGAATGGGATGATAATGATCCGCTCAAGGCGATGGGCTGGATTCACAACATTCCAAAATCACAGCTCGACGGAATCGGCGGATTTATGAATTTTGAATCATCCGCTCTGAACTTCGGCGAATATGATCAGGAAAACGCTTATCTGGATCTTGATATATCAAAAGGAGGCACGAGCGTGTGGCATAAAACTTCAACACCTGCTGACGTTGCAACATTGATGCAGGATACGGCAAAGATCGCTGATAAATATTCACCGGTGGATTATGGTCATTATCAGATCACCTGGAATTATAAACAGAAGGCCACTGACGACACGCCGCTTGATAACCAAAGGGTAATACCGTTTAACGTGACTGATAGTGTTTATTCACGCTCGGACAATACCAATGATCTTTCATGGTCCTATAGCAAAGAAAGATACACCCAGACAGCCGTGGCAAATGAAGGTCACTTTGCCGGATCTGTTTTTCCGATCTTTGGTGATTGCGAAGTCAGTTCCATTTCTACATTTATCACAGGTGGCAAGGCCGATGTTTTAACTTCTTATCGTTTTACATTATGGTACGTTCCGCTCACCGAGACTGATGTAACCCCGTTTGAATTGCTTACGACAAAGCAGATCGACCTGGATTCCGCTGATTTCAATACCTGGGTTACCATGTCGCTGGATAAGGATGGAGAATCCGAATTCCTGCACAAAGGAGATCTGGTTTACGCCGGTATCCAGTATTGGAACATGAATGAGGATTATCTGGTCAGGAGAAATAAAGGGCTTGAAATCGGAACCGACAATTCAGTTATCCTTACCGAAGCCGTTGCTATTGGTATCTATGATGGTAACATTGATTCAGGCTTGGAAAGTTATGTTGGCCGACAGAACCTGATGTGCAGGTTGAATCTGAATGACCACGGCAACCGGATCGATGGCATTGCCGGTACCTCTTTAACCGCATCACTTAACCAGAATTACCCGAACCCGTTCAGTCGCAGCACGGAGATCACCTACGAACTGACTGAAGGCTCAAATGTATCTTTTGAAGTGATGGATCTGACCGGGCGTAAAGTTATGGAAGCCAATGAGGGTATGATACCTGCAGGCAAGCATACCTATACATTGCAATCACAGGATCTCGAAGCCGGGATCTATTTCTACACGATTAAGGCAGGGAATTTCGTTCAGACCAAACAGATGGTTGTAACGAAATAATAACCTCTAAGCATAAGAAAAAAGGGCTGCTCTCTGATGGGCGGCCCTTTTTTTATGTGCGACTTCTCGATTTTAGCTGATTTAAGTCAAGTCGTCTGGCTGAATGATGGACAGTCAGGATATCGATTCGATCAGAGGTGATAATGCTTTAGATTAATCTATAATTCCCGATGATAAGTTCCCGGATATTTTCACTGGCCAACTCGGGTACGATCCGACCGCTTAAAGGATATGTATGTAATTGCTTTGCCGCAATTCTTAACCTTTTTATAGTGATGACAGCAAATTTAACAGAATCCTTTGCAATGAAATCTGCTATATTAACCAAGTCTCCTAGTGCTTGATCTGTCCAGTTTAAACGAGCCATTTTGGAAGTTTTTTATCCAAATCCTCATCAGCAGTAACCTGCCCGTCTATACTTTGTTGGAGCCCGATCTCGATTTTCTCAAGTAAAAAA
>CAILAQ010000201.1 GCA_903832165.1 uncultured Bacteroidota bacterium
CCAACTGCCAACTGCCAACTGCCAACTGCCGACTGCCAACTGCCGACTGCCGACTGCCAACTGCCAACTGCCTACTGCCGACTGCCGACTGCCAACTGCCAACTGCCTACTGCCGACTGCCGACTGCCAACTGCCAACTGCCTACTGCCAACTGCCAACTGCCGACTGCCAACTGCCAACTGCCAACTGCCGACTGCCAACTGCCAACTGCCGACTGCCGACTGCCAACTGCCAACTGCCTACTTCTTAATAACCTTCGTCTTATACCAGTACTCCATCGGTGTATTATCCATGCCCTGTGGTCCGCCGCTGGCAGCCATACGCTGAGCACCAACACCAGTGCCGCTTGCAGCAGCTCCACCGCCTCCACGACCCCTTCGGCTGCCACCGCTGCCGCCACTGCCGGCGGAACCGGCTCCACTGCCGCTTGATACTCCTGGCTGAGAGCCACCCGACATTTGCTGCCTGCCGCCACCACCCTGATCCTGGCCTCCGGATGACTGCCCGAATCTTAATCCCACTACCAATTTGTCAAGAGCCACGAGACCTGCTGGTTGCAGCATTTTTATGGGTATCCCGATCACCATGTTCAGGGCATTGGTTGAATCGAGACCAATGGAAGTTTTAAAATCTGTCTTAACAGTTGAAGGATTTATCTGAAGAGAATCATTTCCATTTCTCCACTTTAGCTCGAATCCCTGAGCCTGATCAAGCAGCATTTCAGTACTGGTGCGCTGGGCGCGGTTCTGCGCTCCTTGCCGGGGTGCAGGCTTCTGGCCGGTCTGGATGCCTGAAATGATTTCCCTTTTTATCATGGGGAACCGAACGTAGCAATCTTCCTTCATTTTACCGGAAGGATCAATGAAGACTATCATTCCGTTGCGAAGAATCTGCGACTGGTAGCGCTGGTCGAAGAATGTAAACGCAAAATACATATGTGTACTGTCGTTGTAACTCATCCATCCGGTTTTTGTATCAGCGTGATATCCGGTAGGTTTAATATCCGACGATGCGGCATTGTTACCCCAATACATTGGCAGCTCGGTCAGACCTGAGCATCCGGCCGTCATCAGGGCCAGAATGGTGAATCCGGTTAATAAAAGATTACGGTTCATAGATTTAGCATTTTTTACTTGGATCCCCTAAATTTACTAAGGTTTAATCTGAATTCTATGTCTTGCAGCATATTCATCATTTTATCCGGCTCAATTTGAATCTGTAATTTCAATATTCAAAATTGGTCCTCGAATCTCTTCTCTCATTCTTGAGCCTTGTGCCTTCACTTGCGCCTTGAGCCTTGCGCCTTTAACATTGCATTAACCCATCATTAACTTTGCCTGCAATTGAGAGGAGCTATTTTTGTATCATAAACAAATCAGAAAAAAATGAAAACAAAATTTATTGCCCCTCTCCTGATAGCCGCACTACTGGCCGGATCAACGGTTGTAATCGGACAGGACCGGAACGAAAAAAAGATTGAGCGTTTGCAACGCAAGATTGAGAAGCAGAGCCAAAAGCTCCGGGAGCTGACCGGCAACGGCGAAATTGTTACCAGGGGATATGCATTGAATGCTTTGAATCCGATAAATGAAGAACAAATCGCAAAAATCAGTGATGAGGCCAGGGCCCAGGCTGATGAGGCAAGGGAACATGCAGGTGAAGCCAGGGCTCAGGCTGGTGAAATCCGTGCACGGGTGCACGAATCAATAGATCAGCAACGCGTGATGGGACGGCAATTAAAAGAGATGCAGGAAATCGATGTTCAGAGGAACATCAATGGCAAGCGTTACAATTTTTATTACCAAACGCCGCAATTTAAAGGTCAGTTTTATTCTGTTGTTGGAGGTAGTCAGAATAATCTGGAGATCAACAAGAATCTTATCGCTGAAGAATCCAGTGCTGCCGATTTTAATTTCGGGATTAAAAAGGGCACCAGCGGAATTGCAGTTGATGTTGAAGGTGCCATCGATGCAGGTAAGGTGAAGGTTACTATCAAACAACCCAACGGAGAGGAATACAACGAGTACACCCTTTCACCGCTTGCCAATGTTAACTGGAAGCAGACCATCACTATTGATGAAGAAAATGAGGCTGCTTTCGTTGGAAAATGGACCGTAACCGTTACCGCCGAAAAAGCCAAGGGCAACTACAGCGTTAAATTAAGTGAGCGTTAGAAGTGGACGCTAAGGCCAAGGTAGCCTTGCAGATTACTGAAATTCAGGGTGTGGTGAGTAATATACACAGGACCGGTTGCCGTTTGCGGCAATACGGTCCTTTCGCTAAAGCTGACTCTCTTAATCCAGAATCCTTCCATCCCGGCATCCATAGAAAATCCCGGAATAAGGTACCACGAAGCCTGCAATCTCAGCATTCCGCCCGGTTGGAAGTTGTGTTTCTGAATGAATGTTTCCCCTTGGATGGTATAGTCGCTGAGGGCAGTCCAGTTAAAGTAGAAGTGCTCGTAAATATCCGACACAACAACGCCTGCCTGGATTGAAGCTTCCAGCCTCGTGGCCCAGTATCGATCAGCCGGATGTAGTAACCATCCTCCGTAAATTCCATAAGTTGTCTGCTTAAAGAAATGGTTGTAAGAGTAAAATACGTCTGATTCCGGGAGGTTCTTTGTGAAATAGGAGGACGAGATATCCCCTGGAAACATCTGGAAGAGAACTCCGGCCTGGAATCTTTTCCCGATTCTCCGGGAAAGATCCGCTTCCAGGCCAATCCTTGTTTCATAATAGGGGTCCGATGGTCCCCACAATGGACTCAAATACCAATTTTGCATTCTTTTTCTGACTGAATTGGTCATCAGGGAGGAGTGAACCGAAATCGATATGGGATTGTCGGGAAAGGCCAGTTGAAGTGTTGGTGATTTTTTTACCAGATCATCGAAATCCGACATTTGAGTCTCTCCGGTTCTTACTGTGATTTCGGGGAGTTGTTCAGGAAATAGCGCTGAATTCCTGAGTTTTTTCAATTCCTTTCCTTCCAGTTTGCCTGCACTGAGGACATATTCCTGTTTACGCCCTGCTTTCTGGAGGAATGATCCTGCTACACCGCCGCCGCCAGCTGTGATTGCTCCAAAAACAATGGCAGGAATAATCGTCCAGCCCTGTGCGAGAATAGCCCCGGTAATAAAGCCGGGAACCACTCCGGCAAGAATCCCGATAATCAATCCCTGGTATGGCTGGCCGCCCAACCTGACTTTCATGGATTTAATGTCACTGACTCTTATACGGGAAAAATCTTCCGGATTCATTAATCCGCTCGGTAAATTGAAATTTTTCAGGATCAGCAGGATGCTGTCATTACTCCAGATCAACTGCCCTTCAATAGTTGTGCCATCTTCTTTCAGAATTCCTAAGCTTGTGGAATAGGACCGCCAGCGGGTCTCCATTTTCTCCCACGCCTGAACACTTATTCCATGAGGAGCATCGCCGGGTTTATAAACTTGTTCATGCTTTTGGCTGAATCCCCTGAAGACAGTTGTAATCAGAAGAAAAAAAAGCACAATAAATCTTAATTTGTTCACATTATAAAGATAGAAAATGTATCTTAGTACCAGATAGCATAGAAACCTTGTACCTATTGACTGTTCAGATGGAAAAAGCCCTTTTTGAAAAATACCGGTTACCACTTGAATTTAACAGTTTAAACTCAATAATGCACCGTTTACACTATTTGACCAATGGTTAAAAATATTTGATGTAATTTTGAAAGTCCTAATCTGACAAAAACTTTTGACTAAACTCCTGATGACCCCCTTTAATCAATCCATGATTTTGGCTTTCTTATCAGCTCTTATGATTTCATATGTAGCTATTCCGCCAATTGTCAGGGTTTCAAAGGCCAAGAGACTTGGAGCATTGCCAAACGGGCGAACCAGCCATGTTGGGGTTATCCCGACTTTGGGCGGTGTGGCGATTTTCGCTGCCGTATCCATAGGCGGATCCCTGTTCCTGAAAGAAGATTTTCCCCGGGAATTTCAATATATTATTCCTGCAATGGTTATCCTGTTCTTCTTCGGACTCAAGGATGACCTTGTTGGGTTAACCCCGCAGAAGAAGATGGCCGGACAAATCATCGCAAGCCTTTTCGTTATCCTTGCAGCCAATGTGAGGATTGTCAGCCTGCATGGTTTTTTGGGCTTTAATGAAATCCCTTACGGAATCAGTATCGTCTTGTCGTTTATTATTTTTGTCGGAATAATTAATGCTTTTAACCTGGTTGATGGAATCGACGGTCTGGCCAGCGGACTCGGGATGTTTGTTTCTTTGGTTCTTGGACTATGGCTCTACCATCTTGACCAGTTTAACTATGCCACCTTTGCTTTTGCCACCGCAGGGGGATTGATCCCTTTCTATTTCTTCAACGTATTCAGCAAGGAAAATAAACTCTTTATGGGGGATACCGGCTCACAGCTGCTTGGCCTGTTATTTGCAACTTTTGCCGTGAAAATTCTATGGTGCCCGGCAAATCCCGGCAGTACGGGATTCCTGAATGCAGAGCCTGCTGTGGTTATGGCGGTGATGATTATTCCGATTGCCGATACCATCAGGGTAATGTCCATGCGGATTTTACATGGGAAATCACCTTTTTTTGCCGACAGGAATCA
>CAILAQ010000202.1 GCA_903832165.1 uncultured Bacteroidota bacterium
AGGCCTTACAGTTTCTTCAAAAGGAGAGTGCTTTAATCCGTTTTATAGAACTCCAAATTGCCCTCTGTTGCTCAATTAACAGTCCCAAAATTCCTAATTGTCAAAATAATCCCTTATTATTGGCAGCTAAGGCATCAAACAAAAACAAAATTCTCATGTCAACCCTTCACCTCATCACTACCAGTCAATCCAAGTTTAAGTACTATGCATCAATGAATGAAACCTTCCGCCAGATCTTCGGGAAGAACCTCATGCTGCATTATCCTTTTCATAAAAAAGACAATGAAACTCTGGAACAGCGACAAATCAACCTGACTGATCATGTTATTGAGAAAGCCGGAGGCATTGGTGGTAAAAACGTCCTGGAGGTTGGTTGCGGCAGTGGTTCGCAATCGATTTACATGTCCACAAATTACCAGCCGGCATCCGTTATTGGTATTGACCTGCTTGATGATAATATTGATATTGCCCATAAGCAGAACCCGGCAGATAAACCTGTCGAATTCCACGTGGACGATGCTCAGGAACTGAATAATGTAAAATCCGATTCAATCGATTTCCTAATATGCATTGAAAGTGCATTGCATTACCCAAACAAAGACAGGTTTCTTGAACAGGTTAAACGTGTGCTTAAACCCGGCGGCAAATTCGTTATCGCGGATATTATCAATAAAAAAGCAGGCCACACTTATCCCTCAGCCCGCTGGAAAGACAAGATGTCCTATTTCCATTGGAATATCGATGAATACAAAACTTCTTTACAGAAAAACGGATTGAAACTGGAAATTGAGGAGGACATGACAAAGCAGGTGATCAGAGGATACAATGGTTATCTTAAATGGATCACTCTTAAAAACGCCAGAAATTTTATCCGGTACATAGCCTTTCAGATCTTTGCCGTTATTCATTGTGAAATCAATATGGACAACCTGAGAAGAAAGGAAAACTATTACCTTTTCATCGGTTCCAGAGAATAATCTGAACTTCTGCTGAATTTCCTATTTCAGGTACTTGCCAACCAGGTTAAGATATCTGGTTTTATCCGATTCCGGCAATCCCTGCCAGAGATTGTGTTTCTCATTATAGTCGGTCGTTTCATCGAACAGCCGGTTGGGTTCCCCATCTTTGATTATCAGCTTGTGATTTTCGAAAACCAATGCTTTACTGATCTGAATACTAAAGCCGTACATAGGAATTATGCGATCAGGCGGTATGGATCTCAATAAGGAGTTCCCCTGGATTTTGTTGGTCAGCATTAATGTATCATTGACGCCGCAGAAATCAAGAATGGTAGGTAAGATATCTAAATGGCTGGTGGATTTTGAAGAGTTTTCCACAAGCATATTCCTGGTAATGCTATCAAAGGATTGGGGTACATAAATCCACATGGGCACTAAAGTTTCTTCGTTGTACAGGCAGTTTAAATGCCCGTAATGCCCGTGTTCTTTAAAACATTCGCCATGATCAGAGGTGAAAATAACTATTGTTGATTTCAGCAGGTCCCGCTTATTCAATACAGAAAAAATTTGCCTGAGAAGGAAGTCCTGTTCAAGGATGCTGTTATCATATGCATTAACAGGTTTTGAAGAAGCAGGGTTGAAAATTTCAAATTCCTTTTCGCATTTATAAGGAGCATGCGTGTTGTTAAACTGCAGGAGACAATAGAAATTCCTGCTCGAATCAAACCTTCCCGTCAATTGATCAAAACGGCTCACAAGATCGTGGTCGTTAAAGCCGTTGTCATTATATCTTAATAACCCCGAGTTTCCAAGTTCAAGAAATTCATCAGTATTGGTGTCGAAATACTGTCGGAACCCTTTATAAGATTGAGCAGAATAATAATACGTATTGATATCCAGCCAGTTCTTCAAATAATCGCTGATAAAAACTGATTTTGGATTATTCAACTTGGTTATAGCTCCTGACATAATATAAGGCACCGAAAATCTGGTTATATTAGTGTTTGAGAAATGTCTGGTAAATGGGATTACTTTCTTATTTTTGACCAGACTATCAAGAAATGGTGAATTATCTCTTTGATAGCCATAATAATGTATACTTTTTTGCCTGACACTTTCGGATAAAACAAAAACAACATTATACTTTGGCTTTGTTTTAATTCGTTCCCGAACTTTTACCTCCCGGCGGACATAATCGGGTTTGTAATCAGCTGGTTCATGCAGCAGTCGATTTTTTATAACATATCCGGACGTAAAAAAGGTATTTGAAATCACTCCGAAATTCCCCGGATGCTTCTTTACATTACTGTTTAAAATCAGTGCACTTAAGGAGAAAAGCACTATAGCAGAAACAGATACCAGTTTGTGAGTTTTTTTCACAAAACCCAAAAGGAAGTTTATTGCAAAGGAATACGCAATAGCCAGCGCAAAAATTGCCACAACATCTATCCAGCTTAAGCTCCCCACAATTACAATTCCTGCATATTTAAAATCGCTAAATGTAAAATCAATAGAAAAAGAATTCGGAATCGCACCGTAATAGAAATAATGACCAAAGCAGACCAACTGAATAATGGTGAATATAAGGGAAATTAAAAATGTTGCGATCTTGCTGTTCAGGGCTTTGAGCAACAAGAATACGAAATAGAAAATAGCCAGCTCAAAAATGAATGAGACTAAATAACCCGGAACCAATCCGATTTTCATTCCGGATAAAAAAGAAAACCGAATGATCAGGTCGATAAGAAAACCCAATGAAGGCAGCAAAAAAACAGATAAGATTTTAAAATCAAATGATGTTTTCATTTAGATTCTTCTCAGTGATTTATCAGTGGTATTATATTTAGCAGATAATTGCCAGAGGTATTTACTGTTCATATTTTTCACTGTCCAGAAATCATAGGTAACATGTTTCCGGTCGCCGTATTCATTGAGTTCGGTGCGTCCGGTTGCCCCATAATAACTGGCAGCGGTTTCAATAAAATGAGCCTTAAAAGCTTCAAACGCGGGCACTGATTCCTGAGTCAGTCTGGCCATAACAGCTGTGTGTAGAATATCATACGCTGCCAGCGCATAAATACTAGCATTATAACCTATTGCACCTGTTATGCGGGCTTGTAAAGGTTCATATATATTAGAAGCGGCCTCATCGAAACCAAAAACCGGACATTGAAGCCGACACCTTTGTGCAAATCCGGCAGCTGCAGCATTGGCTGTCAACGTAGTACTTTGTGCAAAGGCTGATGCCCCGTAAATCCTGACTGCCTGAGTTAATCCAGCCTGACTGAGAGCTTCCAGAAAGCCGGTTCCATCACCATAGGATATAAGATAGATAGCGGTCCGCCCTGCCCCATACCTTCGTTCGCCCTGATCCAGTCCAATTTTCACAGCGGCAATTATTGAAGAAAAATCAACGGTTCCCGGTTCAAATGTCTGTTTCGAGATCACCGTACCGCCGTTAGATTCGTATCCGCCGGTGGTTGCCGCAATCAGCGAATTGCTCCACAAATCGTTTCTCACCACCGGAATAATCGCCTTAATGGTATCGGCCGTCAACATCGCATTTAATGCTTCTGCCTGATAAGTATCACTCGGGGCAAAACGAAGGAGGTTGTCACCGGCAATTGCCAGCGACACAGACACTGCCGAATGGGTAACCAGCAAAATATTTTTCGCATCCGCGATGGCTTTTACTGCCCTGGCTTCAGCACTGGTATAAGGACCGATAATCAAAGAAACCCCTTTATCGATAAGCGACTGCGCCTTGACTTTTGCTTCGGTGGTATCGGATTTTGTGTCCTCAAAGTACAGTTCAACCTTAGCATCTATCCCATTTCTCAGGATATAATCTTTCGCGTCCTGCAACCCAATATCAAGTGCAGCTTTAGTCTCGATGGCATTCTGGCTTCCGGTTCCGGTAAATCCGAGAAGAACGCCGACCTTGATGGTTTTTGAAGGGGTGCAATTTTCCTGTTTGCAGCCGATGATAAACAGAGCAGAAAATAGGATCAGAATTCTGATGGCAGATCTTGTTTTCATTTGCTATTTTTATCGATAAGTTCATCGAAAATCGATTGGGACCCGCAATATCGCCGAGATGAAGCAATGAGACCGAACCAATGTCGTTTCCTATGTGGGGGGGGTTCTGAATTTTATTTCAGTCCGAGCGAGATATAAATATAAGCGGTG
>CAILAQ010000203.1 GCA_903832165.1 uncultured Bacteroidota bacterium
TCCGCAAAAAAGATATTGTCATTCTGAGCAGTAACATGATCCTCATTAATCAGCATGATCTCCTTGTATGACACCAGTTTGTTCCATAGTCTGATCACATCATCCTGAACCATACGTTTAAGGTCGTCTCTCTTCTTCTCCTCATAGGCAAGAAGGGATTTCGCCACATTCTTTTTTTGTTTCAAATCAAGCACATCAAAAATGGATAACTGAAGGCGTGTGCCAACGTTATAATAAGCGGAACCAATGGGGCTGACGGTCAATTGCGAAGCAGTACCAACAAGCACATCCACCGTACCGTATCTGAATTCAGAGAAAAAGAGGAGGTATCTGCTCCAATCATAATTTGCTGATTTAATCTGCCATTCACGCATGGCTATCATGGCTGATTGCTCTTCAAGCAGCGGCGAAAAATTCTGGGCTGATTCAATCAATTGTCCCAGTGGAGGAATTTTCATGCCTGACAGGGCGGAGGTATCCGGCAGTTTTACTTTCTTCATGGAATCCTGGCCCAACAAAGAGGGCTGGAAACAGATTCCGATCAGGATTAAAATAATAACTGATATGGTTCGCATTTCAGACATCTTCATTTTGCATAAATGCGGTGAGGGTAAGTAATATAATTTTAATATCTCCCCAAAAAGAAAAGGTTCTGGCGTACTCATTATCCAGGGATTTACGCTCTTCATTCGACATTTTCCTACCGCCCCGTTTACTAATCTGCCAGAGCCCGGTGATGCCTGCGGGAGCAAGGAACCGCTCGGTCCAGTCATCAGAGGTCAGCAGTTCTGCTTCATACAGCGGTATCGGGCGATTTCCGACGACAGACATTTCGCCGCGCAGCACATTTACCAGCTGCGGAAGCTCATCAATACTTGTTTTTCGGATAAACCGTCCGACTTTCGTGACCCTTGGATCATTTTTAATTTTGGTAAATGTTTTTCCCAGTTTTTCGCGTTTCAATTTAAGGTATTGATTTTCGCAGATCCCGTGATCCTTAATATAAAGTATTGTTGAGCAAGGATACCCAAGCCGTTTACAATCTTCGCATTCGGCAGCATTTGAATCTTCAGTATCCTGATCTTTCTCAGTATACTGATTAAGGTGCTTAAATTCTTTCAGTTTAGCATCGGCACCGACAAACATCGATCTGAATTTATAGAAGGGAAAAACGGTATAACCGGCTCCGACTCTGTTTGCAGCATAAAAAACCGGACCCTTAGACTCCAGCCTGATAAGCAAAGCAACGAGCAGAAACAGCGGAGACAGAACAATAAGCATACCCATGGCAAACGCGATATCAAAAACCCTTTTAATAACAGGAATTCTAAAATTCTTCTGCTTGGATTTTACGACAGAAAGAATTGTTCTGATCTTTTTATATGGAATAAGAAATACCAGGCGTTTCATCAGGGTTTCGGGAGCAAGGGGTTTCCGATAAAAATCATCAACTCCAAGGTGCAGTGCGTTCTGCAGTTCTTCGCGGATAACAATATCATCTATTAAAATAAACGGTATTGTTTGAAATCTGTCGTTTTGCAATAATTCCTCGTACAATGCAAAACCAGTCATTCCCTGAAGCATAACTTCAGAAAGTATAACATCCGGCAAAGGATTTTCATCAAGATAATTAATTGCATCAAAACCGGTACCTGCATGAATTACATTACAAGTTGGAACCGCCCGAAAGCTTAA
>CAILAQ010000204.1 GCA_903832165.1 uncultured Bacteroidota bacterium
AAACACTTTTGGCTTAACTATCCAGTTTCAATCTCATGAGCAAAGCATTGATTTGCTCTCAACAGAACTTAATCAGATTGCAGATGAATTGGAGCAAAACTGGGGTGGCGCAGGCTCAAAATCACTCGCAATCATGATTGAATTAGAATAGTGTTATAGGATACGGTAAGCCTTGGCAAACTGAACAAATCGCGGTTTTACCAAGTCATTCCGGCCTACGACTCAAGCCAAAAATAAATTGCAATCTGCTGTTTTACTCTTTCCCGTAAGCTGTTAGTGTCATTAACACGCAGTTGTTTGAAATCCTTAAGATTAAAACCTACATCATTAACTGCATTTCCGATGCTACCATTATGCAGCAACAAGAAGTTTTCATGTGGTATGCCTCTACCCTGATTAAGCCCCATCAGAAAACCAATTTCGTGATAAACATTTTTATTGCCCGCTGTAAGGTCGGCAATCAAAAAGCCAGACTCTTCGATTAGGCTTAAAATCTCCGCGTTGATTTCATACGAAAATCCCGTATCGAACTTATCAATGCGAATTTCTCGGAGTTTTATATCAAGCTTATGTTCTTTATTCACATCTTCAACCGCACCCTCGATGGCATCATAATTCTCTTGGGTTTTGCTATCGAATTGCATAGACACAAATATTTGACGTTTTTTCGCTTGGGCAACTTTCTCAAAGATGCGAATTAAATCGGATGCATGAATTGTTTTGAGTTCATTCAAATGGTTTTTTAACACCCATTGCATGAACTGTCTTTTTAGTGAACCCTCTTGTAATTGAAAATAAAGGAAAGCAGAAAACAAGCCTTGTGATGTGGAGGAAGTCAAATGCCCGTCAGCATAAATCTCATTGATTGCTTGAATAGCCGTCAATAAGGTTTTGGAATTCGGTAGTGGCGAAGTGTTGCCTAATCTTTGGCGTTCTCGCTGAATATCTCTTAGCGACTCAATCAATACCGAGCAGCGGCTATCTATACCGTCTTTATGTTGCCCAAAAATGCAGCATAAATAGGATAAATATTCAAAGTTCAATTTCTTTCGGATTTGACGACAAAGAACAAATTCGGGGCCGAAGTCGCGCTTTAACACATCATCAGGGAAACCGGCCTCATCTTCGATAATACCTTTGTAAACCTCTTCGGAAGTCAAGGCCAAAGCTTTGCTGTTGATATTGTAGAAAAGTGCTTTTTCGTTTTGTGTAGCTTGGCCTTGAGGCAGTAAAATGATACAGAATGAGATAGGATTATGGTTTAGTCGTCCTACATCTGACATTTTCTCAAATGCACTAATTCGATGATTGCCATCAATACGCTTGAGTACCTTGCCGGCTTCTTCTGGCAAGGAGATATTGACTCGTCTCAATTCATTCGCTGTTTTTGTTTTGGTAATTTTGACACTAACACCATTGACATTCGATCTGAACGTCTGCCCCTGTGAAATTAATTTTATTGGGTCATCACTGGGTCTGTCTTTCTTTTCAAAGTCTGCCAACAACTCTAAAGATAATACAATTTCGGGAAAGAAAAGATATTCTCCGCGTTGATAAAAGTGCTGAATATCTTCCAAATGATCGCTTTTTAATTCACGCTGGTAGCCCTTATCTGCTTGTGAGCGTCCGGCTAAGACATTCAAATTGGCAAATCCTCGCACCACCAGAAACCCGCCCAAAGTATTGGCTAACACGCCACCCAAATTAACTGTCCCTGATGGTGTACCCACCAGAAAGCCATCGGCATCATGCTGCAAACTCATGGTTTGGCCTCGCCTAATAGCATAGACTCGATTTGTTGTTTAGCTTGGCTAAGTTCG
>CAILAQ010000205.1 GCA_903832165.1 uncultured Bacteroidota bacterium
AGTTTAATCCCAAGATCAAGCCGACCAATGAAGTAGGATAAATCAGCACGTATTCCAAGTCCTGTTCCGATGGCTATCTGACGGTAAAAGTCACCTAATTTGAATTGTGAACCCTGACGATCGTCAGCTGAACTGATGGCCCAGATATTTCCTGCATCTAAAAAGACCGCACCTTTAAGGATGGAAAACAAGTCGAAACGGTATTCGGCACTGGCCTCCAGCTTAACATCCCCAAGCTGATTCGGATACATTCCCTTCTGATCATCAGGAATTACATAGCTGCCAGGTCCAAGCGACCTTACCTGCCATGCTCTGATTCCTGAAGATCCTCCGGCAAAATATTTCTTCTCAAATGGGATGGCATTAGTGTTTCCATAGGGATATCCAGCACCTGCGAACACCCGGAATGCAATTTTATTTGTGGTGTTCAATACCCAATGATAGCGGAAATCAATATCACCCTCGGCATATTGGGCAAACGGAGTGTTGAACAATTCATAACCACCTTCGGGCTTAACCTGACCTGTAAGCTTATAATAACTGAAGAAGGTATTACCGGCAATTTCCGGACGCACGCGGATGTAAAAGAAGCTGGACTCCTTATTAACCTCCTGGTTAGAAAAGGTATAGGTATAATTAAGTGCCGGTATCATATGAGATTTGAAACTATTCTCGACATATGTGCCTTTTATAATCTGATAGAACCGGTCGGACATCTGAGTTACGTTCACATAGTTAAATTCAAAGATGTTCACCTGATGCATGGATAATGGCGATTTCCAGTTATAGCCATAAGCTGCATTGGCGATTGTTCTTGTAAAATCAGGCCTTGCCTGGTAGTTGAAGCTTAGATTTACAGAGGCATGAGGCTTGCCGAATTTTGAGTTTTTTCCGCTGGCAAACGGTATCCATGACCGGGGAACTTCAAGTCGCGAATCCACCCCGAATTCAACCATCCTGTTGAAGTTTGATACTGCATTGGCCAGGTATTCCACTGCCCCCTTGAACTTCAGCTCAAAACTCTCGGCACCCCGGACCAGATTACGGTTTTTATATATCAGGTTACCCGCTACACCAATATTCCCGGAGGAATAGGTTCCTTCCAGCGCCAGATCATAGGATTGACGGACCATGGGACTTAACAATATCTGGCAGTCCAGCTTTTGAAGGGTATCGGCAGGATTGCCGGCCGGCGTGAAATTCACTTTGATTTGCTTGAAATTCCGCAGCGAGCTGAATGACTCGATCGTTTTATCAACCAGCCGCTGACTGAACACTTCACCGGTTTTGAAAGCTAAAGTAGAATTCAGAAGACTTGGCCGCAGATTTAGCTTATTATTGAATACCATGCTGGTACCCATATATTTTATGGTATCGGAAGTCGACAGGTAACTTTTGGGATCTCGCAGGTAATCCGAGGTATTGAAATCTGTTACAATGCTGATCTCTCCAATTTTATACAACGGGTGAAAATGAAGTCGGGTGATATCATTACTGGCGTCAATGGGATTAGCAATCCTCATCCATAAATCAACCATGTGCCCCCCCTTCAAAGTATCAGCATTGAAAGAGACATACTCTCTGGAGAAACCGTAATACCCGCAATCCCTGATATATTTCGCGAGCCGCATCCTCTCCAGTCGCAGAATCTCAAGATCATAACGCATACCAGTCTTTAGCAGTGATGAAGCGGAATCCTTAAGAATCAGATTCCGTATCGCAGGATCAGTTACCAAATCCTGACTGGTTAAACTAACCTGGTCAACTACATAAGGCTTTCCAAAATTGACCCGGTAAATCACACTTGCCTTTTTCCCTGAATAAATAATTGTATCATCCACCAGCGAGTTATAATATCCAAGATTTTTAAGGTAATGCTTAAGCTGGTTCAGCGTTTCATTGGTCGCTGCCTGATTATAGATCACAGGCTCCTCCCCTATCTTCCTCAGCCAGTTGTTAAAACCGTTTTTCTTTGAAGGATTTGAAAGATTATATACGCCGAGGTGAAACCGCATAAAGCCAAAAATCCTTTTATTCGGCTGCTGCCTGAAATAATTTTCCAGTTGCTTATCTGAAATATCTCCGCCCTTTGTTTCAATCTTATTTGATTTCAGCAGATATTGACTGTCCGGGATATACTTTACCGGATTGCATCCCACCATGGCAATGAGAGATAAAATGATCAGAAAACCATTCCAGTTTGAAAATCCTTTAAAGCACCAGCGTATCATTTATCCCTTCTTGTATCAGAATCCGAAGTTGTAAATTTAGTGTAAATTGCGAATCATCCATAAGACACATGATCAGTAAGTCCCAGATACAATTCGTCCGATCGTTGGACCAAAAGAAATTCCGCGATGAATCAGGGTGTTTCATTGCAGAAGGTGATAAATTGGTGCGGGAAGCACTGGATTTGCAGGCAGATAGCAACTTCAGTATGATAATGATCTGTGCTACTGATCCCTGGTTGGATCATGTCAGGCCGGGAAAG
>CAILAQ010000206.1 GCA_903832165.1 uncultured Bacteroidota bacterium
GGAGCCTGGCACTTACTAAGTGCTACATAAAATTTTTTAAAGGTCATCAAATACACTCTCGTTGTTGGATTTTATTTAAACTGGATTAGTTTGCAATTGGCCGGATTGTGGAGTGCAGGAAAAAGTGATTTTCCAATCTATGGTAAAGATATGCCGGATCTAGCATCGCCATGGCAGAATTTCACAGTTTCAGCAATGGCTGACTTGTCTGGTCTTCTTGTCTTAGTTTCATTTGCACTGATTATATGGGCTGCATTCAGTAAAAACAAGGAATAAGAACCTTTATCATTGGCGCATTCTGCAGGAAATGAAATGAATATTGCAATACAAATTGGCTTTGTATTTCTGTCGTACCTGCTGGGTTCGATACCTTTCGGATTCCTGTTGACCAGATACGCCATCAATAAAAATATTCTTGAGCTGGGAAGCGGCAATATCGGGTCGACCAATGTGAGGCGGGTTGTTGGGAAGAAGTTCTCCGTGATCACCCAGCTGCTGGATATGTCAAAAGGGTTTATTCCCGTGTTGGTTTTTACCTGTTTTATTAAGGGCGGGATGGTGGTGCCCGATTATTATGTTTATCTGGTTGCGCTGGCGACCATTATTGGTCACGACTTCAGCATCTATCTGAAATTAAAAGGGGGTAAAGGGGTTAATACCACTTTGGGGGCATCGGTATTGTTAGCTCCCTATTCCGTTTTCAGTGCAGCGGCTATTTTTTATTTAGTTAAATGGCGGTTTAAATATTCTTCCCTTGGCTCGATAACCCTGGCAATATCCTTGCCCCTGATTGAACTGATTATTCACGGGAACACTTCAACTTTTTATTATCTGCTGATTTGCATGGCCCTTATTATGATCCGGCTCCGCAAGAATATCGTCCGGTTATTGAATAAACAGGAGCTTTCCTGATTTCCGGTTAAAGTGCCAGATCTGTAGTTGCTACCGCAATAATTTTTCCATTAATGAAAACTGGAACTACGCGTGATTTCATCTGGATATTACCACCGCCGGTATCAAAATAAGGATCAGTCCAGATGGACTTGCCCTCATCAATAGGTTTACGAAGCCATAGCTGGTCATTAATATGATAAGAAGCTTCCGCCAGGTTTTTTACTGCAACACTGTTGTTTGCCCTGTACCAGTAAGGGCTGAACGTTGCTACTCCCTGAGCGTCCAATAAGGTAACCGTTGAACCAAAAAAGAAAGTTGCATTTGTGACCAGATAATCTTTTACCCGATCGGAAATATTAGCAGCGGTGGGTGGATCAGCAACCAGTTTAGCAACAAACGCATCAAGAGCGGCTTCAACTTTTTGTTCATTGGTTAAAGGCACCTCTTTCTTGCAGGATGCGGAAAAAATAATCAACGCGACAGTTAAGAAAGCGCTGACAATAAAATTTATTGGTTTCATTATTTATTTATTTTATTCATAATCAATTCGATAAAGATATGTATAAAAATGATCATTTGCGGTTTGAGAATGATTCCGGCGGCCCGAAGTATGACTTCCTGACACCACCGGTATTTATAATAAGTTTGTCAATAACAATCCCCGGATCAACCATCCAGATTTTCAGGATATGTGCCCCTGCCTTATCAATATTCAAATCGGTACTAAGGGTCATCAGGTTCTCCATTTCACTCCGGTTCCCGTTCTTGTACGCCACCACCTGCGGCTTGTTTTCATCAAGGGCCACGGCAACCCGTAAACCATAATCTGAGTTTATGCGAAAAGAAGGAGTGCAGTTGAACTGCAATGATGCTTTTCCGGCAGTGAAAGCATATAAGTCGTACTCCAGGCACGGTGAGCCGGCAACAATCTTTTCGGGGTCAATGATGCTGAGAACAGTAGGAGGCAGCACGGTTACTGAATTGCCCGTTCTGCCCAGTCCTTCAATGATAGTCCACGCGGCCGCTTGCCCGTTGCTTTTTCTCGAAAAGTGTTCCGCCTCGATGGAGATGTACCCGTTGCTTTCCACAAATCCCTTTAACTCTCCGGGTGCCGGGGAAGCGGGATTGAAAATGGTGAGATTGAACTCCCGGCCTGTTCCTTCAATTTCGGCCGATGAGGATTCTCTGAAAGTTATTTTACTCTTTCCGGCGATTCCTTTTGGCGCTTTATTCCAATCGATCGAAACCCATATCCTTTTTTCATCGGATAGCACACCCGATGTTTCGCTCAAAACGATCCAGTCGGCAGAAGTCTTCGACGACCAGTAGATAACTCCGGTTCCGGTATTATACAGATCGATGAATCCGCGGTCCTGGTTATACACGCTGAATCCGGGCAGGTTTACCGTATCACCGCCTTCGGCAATTGCGCTTAATGATGGCTCGCCGTCTCCGGAATAAAAGCTAAGCGGGGGCATGTCCCACTGGCGCCATTGAGCTCCCCAGGGGCCGGGCAGCGAAGCCATATGGTCCCACTTACTGCCGACGGTTACCAGCTCTCTATTATAATGATGGATCAGCTTATTGATTTCATTTTCGGCCTCCTGTGCTTTCGCAGCATAACTGGCTGCACTGCTTCTTTTCTGTGCACCGTAAGTATTGCTTTTCTGTGCATTCAGCACCTTGATATTATGGAGGGCAGTGCCTTTGACATTGTAGACGACCATCTCAAAAAAGGCATCCTTCGATTCAACAGGGAGAGATTCGTAAATTACATCCACCTGGTTGATAAGGGATTGATAAGCATCTATCCTGATCTGAACCTCGTCATCATAATTATCAGTACTGAACCATTCCCAGTTCAGTTTATTCTCGCGACCGTTCCACAGAACCATGCTTTCGGGCCGGCGCGCATAGCCCAGTTCATAGTGTTTGCCCATGATACCTGCGATTGAGGAGGCATGCTGCGGTCCAAATTCACGGGTGGCCCATTGGGTGATAAACTGACTGGAGTTTTGATGGTCCCAAACAGAAATATCCCAGGCCATCTGCATGAAATACTCGATATTCATCTCTGCCGGCTTGATATCCCCCACGTTTACCACCCAGAGTTTTTTTGCGCCGAAATCATATGCCTTTTTCATCTCCGACCACGTTAATGCCAGCGGAGTGGTGCAGGTCCAGGTGTATGCGTTGGAGGCGCCGTTCAGCCACTGGAAGTGATAGTAGATGCCCGATCCGCCCGAACGCAGCTGTTCCTTCTGGTTGGGCAGCTGCCTGATATTTCCGTAATTATCATCCGGCCAGCAGATGGTGACATCGTCCGGCACTTTCAGGCCCTGGTTATAGAGGCCCAGCACCTCAGTATAGGGGATCAGCACCTGCGGGACTTTGGTCACGTCCTTATTCACCCATTTCCGGAGGATGCTTCGCTGATCCGCAAAAATCTGTTCCAGCAGCGGAAGGGTGATATCGGAGCCAGCCTCATCATCCTTCCCCCGTTTACCCACGGTATACATGTTCTCGTAACGTCCGTTGGCTTTTACACGGTCTTCCCAGTATTTGTAGATATGATCCCGATTTTTTACGTAATCCCATGGTTCCCCGGGATATTCAGTGTCCCATTCGGCTCCGGCGATATTATTTCTCAGCATCGGTTCGATATGGGAGGAGCCCATGATTATGGCGTATTCATCCGCGACCACTTTATTCTGTTCATATTGATTGAATGGCCTGGTTTTCTGTTGCATGGCGGGCCACACAAGATTGGCCTTCAATCGGAGGAGGAGCTCGAATATCTTGCTGTAGGTGGTGGGACCGATCCCCAGTCCCTCATCGGGAGCCAGGGTATTCAGCGCCCACGGCCTGAGGCTCCACATTTCATCATTGATAAATATACCGCGGTATTTCACTGAAGGGGATTTGAGAACGATTTTTCCTGCTTTCACCGATAATTCCGCTGTTTTTCTGATGGGTGCATCGGCAAAATAGTACCAGGGTGATACGCCGATCTGTTTTGACAATTCAAAGATTCCGTAGGCTGTGCCTCTGCGGTCGCTCCCGGCAATCACCAGGGCCCTCGCGATTCCAGGGAGGGGATTTTCGACCGTTTGGGTAAGGCAGCTTTCCCATTGGCCCTTTACACCCGATACATCGATTTTCCGGCTTGAAATGAGCTTCCTGATGATGCTGCTGCGTTCAATGGATCCGATGATCACGCAGAAGGGAATAGCTTTCTTTTGACTGGTTATCAGCGAGGGTTTATACCCGGTTACACGTTCCACATCATCCCTGAACAATCCTGCACAGA
>CAILAQ010000207.1 GCA_903832165.1 uncultured Bacteroidota bacterium
CTACCAACACCATGCTTCAGTGGTTCATAGCTGAGCAGGTAGAGGAGGAAGGAAATGTTGAGCAGATTCTTGTTCAGCTCAAAATGATCGGGGATAATGGCTATGGCATGCTTATGCTCGACAGAGAGCTGGCAACCAGAATTTTCGTGGATTCAACAAAAACAGTGGCACCATAATGAGTGATAAAAAATACAAGTGCAATTCCTGCGGATATGTATATGACCCCGAGATTGGTGACATGATTTCCGGCGTACCGGCCGGAGCATCATTTGAAGAATTGCCCGAAGGGTGGATTTGTCCGTTGTGCGGGGTAGATAAAGCAGTTTTTACGGTAATCAGCGAATAACTTATGAAGGCAGTTGAAATTAAGGAAGGAATTTATTGGGTTGGAGGAATAGACTGGAATCTCAGAAGTTTTCATGGTTATCTTACTCAGCGCGGATCCACTTACAATTCATATCTGATCATTGATGAAAAGATCACCCTTATTGATACCGTAAAGTCCCACCTTACCGGAGAGATGCTCGAAAGGATCAAGTCAATAACAGATCCTTCGAAAATTGATTATATCGTTTGCAACCACGTTGAAATGGACCATTCGGGTTCTCTTCCTGAACTTATGAAGATTGCTCCGAATGCTGCGGTCTTCTGCTCACCAAAAGGGGAAACCGGGTTGCGCGAACATTATAAGGAGAACTGGAACTTTAAGCCAATGGAATCCGGAACCGTACTCAGGCTTGGGAAAAGAAGCCTGCATTTCATCCTGACTCCTATGGTTCACTGGCCTGACAATATGGTCGTTTATATGCCCGAGGACAAAATCCTTTTCTCAAACGACGCCTTTGGCCAGCATCTTGCCTCATCGGAACGTTTTGATGATGAATATCCACTCGATATAACCATGCTGGAAGCACGCAAGTATTATGCAAACATAGTGCTTCCCTACTCAAAACAGGTTCAGAAGATCCTGGTCGGAATCAATGATATGGACATTGAAATTATAGCTGACAGCCACGGAATTATATGGCGAAAGCATGTCAGGGATATTCTGAAAAGCTACGCCAGCTGGGCAAGCAATGAAACACGCAAAAAAGCACTGATCGTATATGATACCATGTGGCATTCCACCGAATCGATGGCGCTGGCCATTCAGGATGCCTTTGAGCAAAAGGGTTATGTAACTTCCCTGGTGAGTTTACAGCATAACCACATCTCTGATATCATGACTGAGGTGATTGATGCTGAATTTATTTGCCTGGGCTCCCCCACCCTTAATGGCAGGATGCTTCCAAGCATGTCAGCTTTCCTGACTTACCTCCTCGGACTCGCACCGCGAAACCGAAAATCCATTGTTTTCGGATCCTACGGTTGGGGTCCAAAGCAGATTGAGGAAATTTCCAAAATGATGACTGAAGCCGGATTCGAAGTTCTGGCAACAGAAAAGCATAAATATGTTCCGTCACCAGAGGATCTTGAAGCCCTCCGCCAAAGAATAAAAGCGCTTCTTTAGACTAAACTTTTAGGCCAGGAGGCCTGCAGCCAGCCAGGCCATCATCCCCATACCATGAGTGAGTGAAGATTCATCCACATCAAATTCGGGATGGTGCACGGGATTGTTGAATGGTGGACTCCCAGCCTGAGATCCGGCAGTTCCCAAACGATAAAATACCGCCGGAAATCTTTGTGCATATCTTGAAAAGTCTTCACCCGTCATGCGACGAGGCAATTCTTCCACATGTTCTGAACCGGCATAATCTGTTGCAAGTTCTTTCATCTGACCCGTAAGCGCCGGATTATTCGTCAGCTCAGGATAACCTGCCACAATGCGACATTCCAGCGTACCACCCATCGATGTTACAATTCCTTCTGCAGTCTTCTTTATTTCATCGAGCGCAATTAACCTCCACTGCTCATTCATAATACGAAATGTTCCTTCGATTTTCACTGAGGAAGGGATAACATTTGTCGATCCCGGAGCATCAACCTTACCAAAAGAGAGCACTGAAGGGATATCTGCCGGAATCCTGCGACTAACAATCTGCTGAAGGCCAACAATCAGATGACTCGCTATTAATACAGGATCTATAACCCGGTGCGGTAATGCGCTATGACCGCCAACTCCTTTAACCTCAAAATATACCTCGTCCGTTGACGCCATATATGGGCCTGCCCGAAAGCCGAAATAGCCGGCCGGCAACTCAGGATATACGTGCTCAGCAAAGATGAAATCGGGCTCCGGATCATCAAGCAAACCTGATTCGAGAATTTTCAGCGCCCCGCCGGGAAGCGCCTCCTCGCCGGGCTGGAAAATAAACCGGATTCTTCCATTCCATTCATTTTTAAAAGAAAACAGAATTTTCAATGCACCCAGAAGAACAGCGGTATGGACATCGTGACCACAGGCATGCATCACACCATCTTTCTGCGACCGGTAATCGCATAAATTTTTCTCATGAATCGGCAAGGCATCAAGGTCAGCCCGAAGCACCAGATACTTTCCAATACCAGCCCCTTCGATAACACCGGTGATTCCGGTTTCAGCTATCCTCTCATGGCTGATCCCCCACTTATCCAGGATACTTTCCACGAAAACTGCCGTTTGATGCTCTTTAAACGAGAGCTCAGGATTTGCATGAATGGCCCTGCGAATACTGATAATCTCATCAGTCAGCTGATTGGCGAGGTTTTTAATTTGATCCGGTTTCATTATTACAGATTAAAAATCGAGACTAAGCGACAGGTAAAAAATCCTTGGCAAAAGCACATGGTTTTCTATTCCCCAGGCCCAGTCGGCCCTGACAAAATAGCCAAGCAAACGGCTGCGTACGCCGCAACCGAATCCTTCCACAATAGGCTCATTGCCTTTATCGATAACGATGACAAGTGGTCCGTTTTTTATGATCTTACGGTTCAGGTGGTTCTTCTTATCCCATGGAGTGGGTCCGCTCCAGGCAGTTCCGACATCTACAAATCCAATGATTTGGAAATTATTCAGAAAATCAGAATTGATGGGCTTATTAGCAAAGTACCTGAATATGGGCCACCGAACTTCCGAATTAAATACAGCGAAACTGTTTCCGTTCCGGATATTCTGTGAAAACCCCCGCATATTTGTCGCCAATGTTTGATAAACGAAATTTTGAGTCGTATCGATCGGCATACTGGAATCAAATGTCGGAACAGTCTTGGAAAGGTTTGTCCAGTTATCCACACCACCCATATAATATATCAGCCTGCTTCCGCCGAAAGAGGTGCTGACAGCAAAACGGTTGGCCCAGATCAGGGTACGGTGAATCGGCTGATAATGACGGATATCGGCCCCAACAACAAATACATCAGACCAGTTGCCATTAACTTGCTGGTAATATTCGCCAAATATTTTGTAACGCATTCCCTCATAAAGATTTAGCGTAATCATCCGGGTATTGTCGAAAATATATTCCAACTTAACTCCGGCCCAATATTTCGCTAATCCCTTCTTGATCATGTTTACCTGATCTGTCGACAGGAAGTTATAACTATCGATCCTTCCATTGATGGTAGCCTTGAGTGCGTTAACCTGACTGAAAGGATATTTGAAAAGGTAAAACAGTTCCTGGGTGGTGGCCTTAACAATGGACGAATAATCCTGTGTCGTTGTCTGATAAACCTGCCGGTGGAATATAATCTCCTTGTCAAGCCTCTTCTTAAGATTCTCAAAGCTAAGCAGGTATTCATTACTTTCGAAATCAGCCCCAAACCGAACCCCTCCGATAATTTTATAATCCTCGAACAGATCCTGAGTACCGACCTTGAATAACATGTTAAATCCCGGATTATAATAGGGCGCACTTCCCGTAAAAGCCTGATAGGAAGCATTCAGAAAAGTAAAATCCACCTGTGAAGCCAGATAATTAATATAAAAAGACGGCTGGTAAATACGCAGCGGCGGAAGATCGAAAACCCTGCCCGTAACAGGATTCACAGCAGTTGGCTCTGTCAGCTTCTTCGACTTGCCCCCCAAAGAAGCCTTCCGCTCAGCCTCAAAAATATAGTTATTAATGTTTACTGCGGATTTTTGACCGGTTGTATCAGAAGTCAGCAGCAGCGGACGCCGGGGTATCGGAGCCTCTTTTATGGTTTCCGCTTTGGCGGCGAGTGCTTCAAGACTGTCGCGGCTTGCCAGATCGTGCGATAATTTTGCACGATAGGAACTAACCGGCAACTTTGTTAATCCTGAAAGATCCTGATTGAGTGTTCCCCTTGCCAGCTGATACTTCCCCCTGGAATAGAATAATGACGACCATTCATTCGTGGACTTTGAAAAGGATTGGTCAAGTATATTCCTTCCATAATTAGTAAGTGGAGTTGATTTTGTACTAAACGCATAGTGCGCAGTGGTATCGATCGCGAGAAGAGTGCTGTCAAATTTAGCAACATATCTGTTTCTCAGACCATTATCATCTCCAAGATAATAATATTTGTTATCAGAAAGTCGTTCGGGCTGAAAACGATCCACGTACTTGTCCTCAGCCAGCCTTGTCAGCTTATCAGACCGGTTTGCATAATCATAAATACATATATCGAGATTTTGCTGCTGTTCCTGTTTTTCTTTCTGATCCTCCAGTGAAAGGTCCTTGCGGTCACTGGTAAAGATGATCCTGGTGGATTTATCAATAAATTTCGGTGTAAAATCATCCGCCCGGTCATTTGTGAGCTGCTCCGTTGTCCGGGCTACCAAACTATAAACATAAATATCAGATTGACCATTCTTTACAGCTGACATAACCAGGTTCAATCCATCATCAGAATAGGAAAAATCCAGGATTTTATTCAGTTGCTTGATATCCTGATGCTCCCATTTTCTTGTATCTGTCGTAAAGAGGCTGAAGCGGATCTTCCCTTTATGTTCCATAGTCATGGCAAGGAGGCCGGAAGAGGGATGCCAGGCTAAAACCGGAACAGAGTAGTCCTCTATTTGCCCAAGTTTTGCACCAGTCTGATAGATTTTTCTTGACTTATTGGTTTTCGTGTCATAGAGCATGACCCGGATTTGCCCCTCACTATTGGAGGCATAAGCGATATAGCGACCGTCCGGACTGATCCTTGCCCTGAGAAAGTCTGTGCCTTTACGGTTTTTCAACTTAACAAGCTGATCATTGGGCAATTCACCCTGATGTGCTGCTTCACCGTATCTGGATTTAAAAAAGTGAAGCCACTCATAACTCAGTGCATTAATGTTAGTGCCCAGTACATTCAGGAACCCGGCTGAGGAATTACGGTTTATGCGGGTAAAGTAAACTATCGTCGGAATAACAGATTTGCCAAAATTCTCGGAGATAAAATACCAGATGGAGTGTCCGGCATAAACAGCATCCTGGCCTTCAAGTCGATTGAATTTATCGAATTTACCTGACAGGATACCATCCTTGACACGATTTTCAGTTTCAACATCCCATCCATTGGCAATGTATGATATCAATCCATTGTAAAACCATTCCGGAAGGTTCATAAGGGCCGAACTGGCGAGGCGATCCCTCATGGAACCACCATATAGCATCTCCTGTAAAATCACCTCCGTTATTGCCGCTCTGATCTGTTGGTCGAACTTCCGGTAATCCCCTTCAAAATAGAGAAAAACCTTGTTATCTATAATACGTGTTATCCCGCCTATATTGGTTTCATCCTTTCCGGAGATCAACCCGATATTGCTTTGCCGGTAATCCGACAGCCTGTTGTAAACCAGAAAGACAATCCGCTTAGTCAGTGAATACTCAAAGAAATTTTCCAGACGTGCAAGCTCCCGGTAAGCTACACGGCTCACATATTCCGACAACTCTCTTCCCTCGGGATAAAAGTATACATCGTAACGATCGAACCGGTAAAATGAGGCGAAGAACTCACTTTCGAGAACATCCGCCCTTGGATATTGGATCCGGTTCTTACCAAAGCTCATATTCAGTCCATTATAAAACTGAGCCCTGGCCGGCGCACCGGTCAGCATTAGGATTATTGCGATAAATCCCGTTAATATCAAAGCCTTTCTGCCCATCGTATATTGACGGTTGAAATTATTAATTTTGAGTTGTTTTAGTCCTAAATTTTCTGACAATATGAAACGTTTGATATTAGCTGTTTGTTTGGTTATTACGGGAGGTCAATTTTACAATAATTATGCCCAGTTTACAGACCCTTCGATAACTTTTGATAAAACAAGTTTCAATTTTGGCAATTTTGGTGAGCTCGATGGAGTAAAAACTCATATTTTCACCTTCACCAACAATGGCAGCCAGCCCCTTTCCATCTTTGATATCACCTCCACCTGCGGATGCACCATTCCGGAATGGAGCAAGGAACCTATCCCTCCTGGCGGTAAGGGCACCGTAAAAGTTACCTACGATCCGATTGGCAGACCCGGGGCTTTCCGTAAAAGCATTACCGTTAAATCTAACGCAAGAGAGTCATCTGTAGTACTTTACATCGTTGGTCTGGTGGCTCCAAAACCCAAGACTGTTGCTGATGACTTTCCGATCAAAATCGGAAATCTTCGTTTATCGACCAACCATCTTGCCATGCAGACGGTCTTGAATACTCAGATCAAGGTTGATACAATCCAGATTTTCAATGAAAGCGACAGCATTCTTAATGTTATGCTTACAGATCCTCCTCCTCATATTTCCTTTACTGTTAAACCGCAATCGCTGGAACCTAAAAAGGGAGGCCTTATCTATGTTACCTTTGATGGAAATAAGGTAAAAGACTGGGGTTTTTTTGTGAGCCGGGTGATGTTTAAGCTTAACGGACAAATTATCCAGGACAACATGCTTGCCATTAGCGGTACCCTTCAGGAAGATTTCTCCTACCTGACATCGGAGCAGAAATTATCAGCTCCTAAGGCAAATCTTAATGAAGACTCCTACAATTTTGGCACTGTTACACCCGGGCAGCCTGTAGAGCACGACTTTACGCTTAAAAATGAAGGCAAGGATCCCCTCATCATCAGGAAAATAACCACCACCTGCGGATGCACAGCTTCGAAACCCGAAAAATATGAGATTAAGAGCGGTGAATCAACGAATTTAAAATGCACCTTCGATAGCCGTGGAAAAACCGGCAAGCAATTCCAGACAATAACAGTGATTGTGAACGATCCACTGCAATCCCAGGTTGTATTGAGAATAATCGGGAATGTTGAACCCAAAGGGAAATAACATGGAAGATCAGAATCGCTTACCAGATTCTGCACTTAAGGTGAATTCGGGGATCGAACAACCGCCTTCGGTTGATCCGAAGGCAGCACAGCACTTCCTCAGAAAGCGCAAGTCATTGCTTCCGGCAGGTGAGTACATCAGCGGTATCCTTGCCGGCAACAGAACTATTTTAAGCCGCGCAATTACGCTCATTGAAAGCCAGAGAGCTGATCATGCCAAAATTGCACAGGAAATCATCACCGGATGCCTGCCCTATTCCGGAAATTCAATGCGAATAGGAATCACGGGTGTTCCCGGCGTAGGTAAAAGTTCCTTTATCGAGGTGCTGGGAAAATGCCTGACCAGTCAGGGTAAAAAGATTGCTGTTCTGGCCATTGACCCAAGCAGTGAACGGTCAAAAGGAAGTATTCTGGGTGATAAAACAAGAATGGAGCAACTCAGCAATGATCCCAACGCCTTTATCAGGCCCTCTCCTGCAGCGGGAACATTGGGTGGTGTGGCCAGGAAGACCAGGGAAACAATGATCCTTTGCGAGGCTGCCGGATTTAACCTGATTTTTATTGAGACTGTGGGAGTAGGTCAGTCGGAAACAGCGGTTCATTCCATGGTAGATTTTTTTCTTTTGCTGATGCTGGCCGGTGCCGGTGACGAATTACAGGGGATCAAGCGGGGTATCATGGAAATGGCCGATACGATTGCGATTACCAAAGCAGATGGGGGAAATATCAGAAACGCGGATATGGCATGCCAGGATTATCGAAATGCATTGCACCTTTTTCCACCACCGGAAAGTGGCTGGCTGCCGAAAGTCATGTCCGTTTCAGCGCGGGAGAACAGCGGAATAAATACACTGCTGGACATTATTTTCGAATACTTTGATCACGTCAATGAAAGTGGTTTCCTGGAAAAACGACGCATGGAACAGGCCAGACACTGGATGTATACGACCATCCAGGAGCAGCTTCTTGATGGATTTTATCGTGATCCGGAAGTCTCCCGGCAAATCAAAGAGATGGAAAAAAGGGTTATGGATGGCGGGATGACTTCATTCCAGGGTGCGATAAAACTGATTGAGGAATATCGTAAATCATTTTAATCCGGCCAGCTCCATTCCGGCATCGAACCACGTAAAGAAATCAGCGGGAATTTCCCTTATCTTTTCCGTTGAACACTTTTTCCCGAACCTTACCATCACCAGTTTCAGTTCCGGTACCGCAATGACATACTGACCGTTCAAACCCATCATATAACATACCCTGTATCCGCGATAATTCATCAGCCACCATTGCCAGCCATAATAATCCACCATTTTACTCTTCGCATCGATCAGCCGGCTCGCCGGAGAAAATGCCTGATTCATGAACGATTCTGAAATTAATTGCCGGTCAAACCATTTACCTTGATTCAGAGCGAGCTCACCAATTCTGGCAAAATCCCTCGGACTTGCATGAAAACAGCAAAATGCTTTTTCTATTCCGTTGGGCCGATCCATCGACCAGAGGGCATCGCTTTTTGCTCCCATGGGGATCCAGAGCTTCTCAGATGCGTACGCCGAGATATCCCTGCCTGTCGCATTTTGCAATATCAATGCGAGCAACTCACTGTTCCCGCTTTTGTAATCAAAATAAAGTCCCGGCTCGCGCACCGCAGTCTGGGAGGTAACCAGTTCAAAGAGGTCGTCACCATAATAGCCCTTGGTGGTCATGGAATTAAAGCTGTTGTACGATTCATCCCAGTTTAATCCCGAGCTCATCTCAAGAAGGTGCCGAATGGTGATTTTCGCTTTATCCCCGGTCCGGAATGCCGGAATAAAATCCCCGGCAGGCTGATCGGCGCTTTTGATAAAACCCTCGTCCATTGCAACACCGACCAATAAAGATACGATCGATGATGCCATGGATAAAGAATTCAGTTTTGAATCCTGCGTATAACCTTTCCAGTATTTTTCAAAAACAATTTTCTCCTCTCTGATGACGAGAAATGCTACTGTTTTTAATTTGTCGAACTGCTTCTCATAAGCCGGAGGCAAAGCTTTTTGATTTAATCCGGGTGCTTCCGGCCAGGGCTGGTAATCCCCCGCCATTACCACGCGGTTACTAAAAATGGTGTAATCGTCGAGATCCGGCTGCTGATATAATAAAGCATTTCGCAAATACAACGGACTCAAAGCATAGGCAACTCCAAGTACCGCAACAACAATCAACATGATGCGTGAAATGCGAAATCTTTTCATAACAATTTGACCACTTTATGGTTTTACTCTTTCAGCTAGAAAATTACAATAATTGGCCGTATTTTTGTGAGTTTTAATTTTGAAAACCGATGAATTACGATTTGATAGTGGTGGGCAGTGGACCCGGAGGATATGTTGCAGCCATAAGGGCATCGCAACTCGGACTGAAGACGGCGATAGTTGAAAAAGCCGAACTTGGCGGGATTTGTCTGAACTGGGGTTGCATCCCGACAAAATCTTTATTAAAATCTGCACAGATACTTGATTATCTGAAACATGCATCCGATTATGGCATCTTGGTCGATGGATCAGTCAAGCCCGATTTCTCTGCAATTATAGGAAGAAGCAGAACGGTAGCTGACGGGATGAGCAAAGGAGTTCAGTTCCTTTTGAAGAAAAACAAGATCAATGTAATACTAGGGAAAGGCACCCTGGCCGGCAGTGGAATAGTTTCCGTAACAGACCCGGCAGGAGCAGAAACAATTTACGAAGCAAAAAACATTATTCTGGCCACAGGAGCCAGATCAAAGGAGCTTCCTAACCTGAAGCAGGATGGAAAAAAAATCATAGGATACCGCCAGGCACTCACTCTTGAGAAACTCCCGGCCTCAATGGTAGTTGTCGGCTCAGGAGCAATCGGTACCGAACTGGCCTCATTCTACAACAGTATGGGAACTGAAGTTACACTGGTTGAGTTTCTGCCTGAAATTGTTCCTCTGGAGGATGAAGAGGTTTCAAAGGCACTCGCCAGATCACTTAAGAAAGCCGGTATTAAAATCATGACTGAATCCTCTGTGGAGTCAGTGGAAATCAATGGCGACCTTTGCCACGTATCGATTAAAACAAGCAAGGGCATTGAAGTCAGAGAGGCTGAAATTGTGCTGTCTGCTGTAGGCATTACTCCAAATCTTGAGAATATTGGTCTTGAAACAGCCGGAGTGGAATTGGAGCGCGGAAAAATCAAGGTTGATAAATATTACCGTACCACTGTTCCGGGAGTGCATGCCATTGGAGACATTGTATCGGGCCAGGCATTGGCACATGTTGCTTCTGCCGAAGGAATTATCTGTGTTGAGAAAATTGCGGGTCTCGATCCTGAGCCACTTAATTACAACAATATTCCCGGCTGCACCTATACCACTCCTGAAGTGGCATCGGTTGGGCTTACCGAAAAAGCCGCCAGGGAAGCCGGATTTGAAATCAAAGTAGGTAAATTTCCTTTTACTGCTTCAGGAAAGGCAAGCGCCGCCGGAGCTAAAGAAGGGTTTGTGAAGTTAATATTTGACGCCAGGCATGGTGAATTACTGGGAGGACACCTCATCGGGAGTAACGTAACAGAAATGATTGCCGAGCTGGTAGTTGCGCGTAAACTCGAGATTACCGGTCACGAACTGATTAAATCAGTACACCCCCACCCAACCATGTCCGAAGCCATCATGGAAGCAGCTGCCGCTGCTTTCGGAGAAGTTATTCATCTGTAGAAAAATGACAGGCGACCAGTTTATTGAAGTTACCGGGGCAAGGGTACATAATCTTCGTAACGTTGATGTTAAGATCCCCCGGCACAAACTTACCGTAATTACCGGCCTTAGCGGGAGCGGTAAATCCTCACTTGCTTTCGACACCATTTATGCGGAAGGACAAAGAAGGTATATGGAGACCTTCTCGGCTTATGCCCGTCAATTCCTGGGCAGCATGGAGCGACCGGATGTGGATCAGATCACCGGATTGAGCCCGGTGATTTCCATTGAGCAGAAAACCACAAGTAAAAATCCCCGCAGTACTGTCGGCACCACAACCGAAATCTACGATTTCCTTAGGCTGCTCTTTGCCCGTGCCTCTGAAGCGTTTTCCTGGGAAACCGGTGAAAAGATGGTTCGATATACTGACGATCAGATACTTTCAAGAATTTTGGAAAACTTTTCGGGCGAGAAAATTCTTGTACTCTCCCCACTTGTAAAATCAAGGAAAGGTCATTACAAGGAACTCTTCGAGGGCATTCGGAAAAAGGGATATATCTATGCCAGAATCGATGGCGAGATCAAGGAAATATTGGCCGGGCTGAAACTCGACCGGTATAAAACACATAATATTGAAATGGTTGTTGACAGGCTTGTCGCAGGTGAAGACCAGTCGAAACGCATGAAAGATTCCATCCAGACGGCAATGAAAGAAGGCAAGGGTGTGATTCTGATCACCGGGTTTGACGGCGAGAGGCCAACCTTTTTCAGTCGCCACCTGATGTGTCCGACCACCGGAATCTCTTACGACGAGCCCGCACCGAATAATTTCTCATTTAACAGCCCGGAAGGAGCCTGCCCTGTGTGCAAGGGCCTGGGTTATGTTCATGAGATTGACAACAGCAAGATTATTCCCGATGATAAAATCAGCATCAGGGATGGCGGCATTGTTCCTTTGGGCAAATACCGGCAAAGCATGATTTTCTGGCAGCTGGAAGCCATTGCCAGGAAATATGGATTCAGGCTTGATGATCCGATTTGCGACTTGCCCGAGGAGGCTTTGCAGACAATTCTGCTGGGATCGGATGAATCATTCAAACTGGAAAATACCCCGCTTGGTTTGTCCTCGAACTATTTCCTGAGCTTTGAGGGTATCGTTACCTATATCAGTCAGCAAAAGGATGAATCGACATCGAAAAAGTCTCAGAAATGGGCTGATCAGTTTATAAAAACCGGTACTTGCAGCGATTGTGAAGGTACACGGATCAGGAAAGAGAGCCGATATTTCCGTTTTAACGGAAAAAATATCGCTGAGCTGGCTGAAATGGATATTTCCCAACTTCTCAACTGGTTCGACGGCATTGAATCGAGAATATCATCCACTCAGCAGCAGATTGCCAGGGATGTACTGAAAGAAATCAGGGCGCGTCTGAGATTTCTGCTGGATGTCGGTCTGAATTACCTCTCGCTGAACCGCGCCACCCGAAGCCTTTCAGGAGGCGAAGGTCAGAGGATACGCCTTGCCACACAAATCGGATCGCAGCTGGTTAACGTATTATATATTCTTGATGAACCAAGTATAGGGCTTCATCACAGAGATAATTTACAGCTGATTGATGCATTGAAGCAACTGCGCGATCTCGGAAACTCGGTTATCGTTGTTGAACATGATGAAGACATGATTCTGTGTGCCGATTATGTGATTGACATGGGACCGCACGCGGGAAGGCATGGAGGAATGGTGGTCGCGACCGGCAAGCCATCGGAAATTATTCAGGCAGATACCTTAACCGGTGCGTATCTGAAGGGAGAGAAGAGAATCGAAATACCTGCTGAAAGAAGGGGTTTCACTGACAACCAGATCGTTTTAAAAGGATCGAGCGGGCATAACCTCAGGAATGTGGATATCAGCATCCCCCTGGGACAGTTCATCTGTGTCACCGGCGTCTCCGGAAGCGGAAAATCAACGCTGATCAATGAAACGCTTTACCCGATACTTAGTCAGGCGTTCTACAATTCAATACAGGATCCGCTGCCGTATGAATCGATCACCGGCATCGAACTTATTGACAAGGTGATTGTGGTTGACCAGTCACCCATCGGACGAACGCCCAGATCGAATCCCGCAACCTATACAGGCGTTTTCGGCGAAATCAGGAGCCTGCTTGCAAAGCTGCCGGAATCACAGGTCAGGGGCTATGAGCCGGGGCGTTTCTCCTTTAATGTTAAAGGCGGACGCTGCGAGACTTGTCAGGGTGCCGGAGTGAAGACCATAGAAATGAATTTTCTTCCTGATGTATATGTGCATTGTGAAGCCTGCAATGGGAAACGATATAACCGGGAAACACTGGAAGTCAGGTATAAAGGAAAGTCGATTTCCGACATTCTGGACATGACCATCAGCCAGTCGATTGAGTTTTTCGAAAATTCACCAAATATTGTCAGGGCATTGCGGACACTCAATGATGTAGGACTGGGATATATTACACTCGGCCAATCATCGACCACGCTTTCCGGTGGTGAATCGCAACGGGTTAAACTCGCCAA
>CAILAQ010000208.1 GCA_903832165.1 uncultured Bacteroidota bacterium
AGCAATTTAGCCTCACGCGCAGCGATTGCTCACTTAAACCTTTTCTTCTTAAAACTTTCCAGACTTTACTTCTTGCCTTTTTGCCCTCTTGCCCTCTTGACTTCCTTAACTAAACGACATTGGATAATTATCCGTCTCTACCGATTATCTGTCTCTGCGAGCCATTATCTCCAGGAACCGGTTCAGAAAAAGAAATCCCCAGGTCAGCATAATCCCTCCCCCAATAATCCAGGTGATAGTTGAAGGGATATTCAGGTTCGGTAAATCAAAAGTTAGGTGTAATCCGGAGAACCACGAATTTATTGAATTAAAGGCTTTGTTTAAGGCGTTAAATCCTTGATCCGCTTGTGAGGTATCTTTTTTAGTTCCCCAGATCAAAGCTCCAATCAACAGGGTGATTATGGTCCCGGGTATTCCCCATTTCAACCAGATTGGCGGCTGATAAGGCTTGATCGCTGACGCAGCCGGGACTTTGGAGATATGAATCTCCTCTTTTAATACTGATTTGATCTGTCCGTGCATTTTTTGGCGAGCCCGGAATAATTTAACTTTCACGTTGCTCTGACTCAACCCGGTCATTGCACATAATTCTTCAATAGAACACTCTTCCCGGTAGAACTGTTCAACCAGAAAAATCTCATCGGGATTGAGCACACCATATGCTTTTGAAAGCATTACCCTCATATCCTCCTGATCAAGATTGCTGATAGCCTCATTTGCATTGCCTGAATTGTTCCAGACAGCATCATCTGGTTCATAGCCGGTATCCAAACGGTCCTTTCTGATCTTGCTCAGGCAGGTATTATATATTATCCGGTAAAACCAGGTCGAAAACTGAGAATCAAGTCTGAACCCGGGAAGGGCTTCATAGGCCTTTATGAAGGCATCCTGAGCCGAATCACGCGCCTCTTCCTTGTCTCTCAGGATCTTGTAGCAAAGGCTGTAAGCTTTATCTTCATATTTCTTTACCAGAAATCCAAAATTAGCTTTTTCTCCCCGGAGAATCATCCGGATGCATTCCGTATCGTTAATTTCGTGCATTCGTTATTTAGACGCGAAAAAGCAATTTCTGGTTACAAAGGTGTAACCGATTTTTTCAAGCTGCGTCATAAGGGAAATTAATACTTCAAAAACATGGAACCAGCAATTGTATTTATCGTTTTCTTCCTTACCATTTTCGGGGTTTTCTACCTGTACATAACAACCAGAAACCGAGAAAGAATGGCAATGATAGAAAAGGGCGTCGATCCGGCACTCTTTTCATCCGTTCGATTGCCAAAAACTGTCAGGGGCAGCAGCTCCTCAGGGTTTAAGTTTACACTGAAAGCTGGTATGCTGTTTATCAGCATCGGCATCGGCATGGTGGTGTCAATATTTTTTAACGACACTGTTGACCACGAAATTTACCCTTTATTGGTTTTCGGAATCATCTTTGTCTTTGGTGGCACTGGTCTGATCGCTGGTTATTACATGGGCCGTAACCTCGAGAAAAAAGACGCAAAGGACTAAATTTCCCTTTCCAATCGATTTTGAAAGCCGCAATGGTCCGTCCGTTGCGGCTTTCCATTTAACATCTTTTAACAACCTTCGGTTTTAAACCTAAACCGCATATCTTTATCCAAAAGCTAAATCACTTTAAACCGTGGAAATCAGAATCGAAAACCTGAACAAGATTTACAAGGGAGGCAACAAGGCCTTATCCGACATCAACCTCGTCATTGAGGATGGCATGTTCGGACTGCTTGGCCCCAACGGAGCTGGTAAATCAACATTAATGCGGATACTCGTAACGCTTATGAAACCAAGCTCCGGAAGAGTGCTGGTGAATGGGATGGACTTGCAGAAGAATCGTAAGGAGGTAAGGACTTTGCTTGGTTATCTGCCTCAGGATTTCCGGTTTTTTGCCAAATACCGTACCTGGGAGTTTCTTGATTATTCAGCCCGGCTGGCCGGACTAAAGCAAAGATCAGTCCGAAACTCTGAAGTGGAGCGCATGCTTGAACAGGTGGGGCTCTTTGAAGCCCGCGACCGGAGTGCCAGCAAGCTTTCTGGGGGTATGAAAAGACGTCTTGGTATTGCCCAGGCGCTGATTGGCGATCCCAAAATTGTTATTGTCGATGAGCCAACTACAGGCCTCGATCCTGATGAACGTATCAGGTTCAGGAATTTACTTTCTAAAATGACGGAGAAAGAGATGATTATCATCCTGTCAACACATATTGTCGG
>CAILAQ010000209.1 GCA_903832165.1 uncultured Bacteroidota bacterium
ATCGGTTTGATTCTTCTGAACTCAGGACAGGACTCGCGAAAAAAATATGAGAAATTCCTCGTATCGGAATATCGCGGACTTCCAACAGCGGACAATGAGGAAATCAATACTTCGGGCAAAGAAGAGATGGATCGCCCTGATCTTGCTGCGTTTACCGAATATATCAAAACGCTGGATCCTGCCACCGGAGTTGTTCCGACTGAACGGATTCTTGAAGCCAACAAGGCAGCAGATGCTCTTTCAAACCTGAAATCATCCAATGAATCTCTTACCTGGACCTCACATCCGACAAATATGGGCGGTCGAACCCGTACCCTGATGTTTGATCCAAACGACCCTGCAGGAACAAAGCTATGGGCAGGCTCAGTTACCGGCGGTCTCTGGTATAATACTGACCCGGCAGGTGGCGCTGAATGGACACCGGTTAACGATTTCTGGCCCAATCTCTCGATAAGCTGCATGGCCTATGACCCGAACAATAAGCAAAATTTCTATGTTGGAACCGGGGAAAGCCAAACTGCATTGATCATTTACCGGGAATCTTCCGGAATGGGAACCGGCATTATGAGGTCGACTGACGGCGGCCAGACCTGGGCACCCATTCCCTCCACTCAGAACTGGCCCTATGTCACTGATATCCTGGTGAGAAGTGAGGCCGGAATGAGTATTATTTATGCTGGTGTGGTCTCAGGTTTTTATAAGGGGATCTCACACGAAGCAAAGCCCACCAACGGACTATACCGATCGGTGGATAACGGAAATACCTGGACACAGGTTTTACCAAACATTCCCGGCAAGGATTATTCCTATGCCCCTTCAGATATTGAAACCACTTCGGATGGAGCCAGAATAATCGTCGGAACAACTTATGGAATGATCAAAGATGCGGTCGATAATGACCGGTCAGGCGCAGCCTGTATTCTGACTTCAGCTAACGGAATCACGTGGACGGTTGACAACACCTGGCAACAGTCGATATTGAAAGAAACCACTAATAAATATCCGGGCAGGGTAATGCTGTGCCAGGCTCCTTCGAATCCGGATATTGTTTTTGCTATTGTTGCCTCCGGATATGTAAGATCCGATAAATTTATCGGCTATGGCTGTCAGTATCTTCTTAAAAGTGCTGACAAAGGTTCTACCTGGACGAATGTGAGTTTCCCAAGCGGTTTTGCATCGCTTGCATGGCATGCATTTGTTATTACAGTTAGTCCCCTTAATCCCAATATTATATGGGTAGGCGGGCTCGATACCTGGAGAACGACCAATGGTGGAACCAACTGGACAAAGCAGTCAGACTGGGCCCAGATGTACGGAAACGGAGCCGACAACTACGTACATGCCGACATCCATGTAATTAAATACAAACCAGGTTCCGATTCCGAACTTTTTATTTCTACCGATGGTGGAATCTTCAGTACACGAACAGCCAGCGCTCCCGATATCGGCATGAAGTTCTTTGAAGTGGCCAATAATTACAGCACCCTCATGTATTATTCCTGCGCCATGCATCCCGATGCCGGTGCAGTTCATTACATCGGCGGACTGCAGGACAACGGTTCGATATTTTACAAGAAAGATAATACTCCAACCTTCCGCGACATGCTTTCGGGCGGTGACGGTGCACTCTGCTTCATCGACCAGAATGAACCAAATATCCAGATTACGACAGTTTATAATAATGCCATATACCTCTATAACGGAGCAAAAGAAATGGACCCATCCGGTGCCGGCTATAAGGGCCTTGGAACCGGAACCTTCGTAAATCCTATGGATTATGACTGGAAAAACAACATACTTTTTGCTAACGGAGGAAATGAGCCCCTTAATTACCTCAACACCCTGCACGTATTGAATATCGCAGTAACGGGAATAACCGGAAGCAATACAGGCAAGGCACTGGCAACTCATTCAACAGTACCCTATTCCAATATCAAGTGGTCGGAACTTTCCCCGCTTAATCAATCCAATATTTTTATCGGCACCCAGTCGGGCAAGCTTTTTAAATTTGCAGATGCCTCACATACGGGAACACTTACAGAGATAACCTCTGCTGATTTCCCAGCCGCAAATATCTCCGCTATCGATATCGCCGGATCAGAGGACACTTTGCTGGTTACTTTCTCGAATTATGGCGTTGCTTCAGTCTGGCTGAGCCAGAACGGCGGCACCAGCTGGAAGAATGTCGAAGGCAACCTGCCTGACATGCCGGTGAGATGGGGGATCTTCCATCCAAAATCGGGCAAACAGGTCATGCTGGCTACCGAGGCAGGCATCTGGACAACCAACAACATTGCCGCTCAAAATGTCACCTGGACACCTGACAACAATGGTCTGGCTAACGTAAGGACAGATATGGTCAAATTCAGAAAATCAGACAATACCGTACTGGCAGCCACTCATGGAAGGGGAATGTTTACCACCATCTGGAACCCGGTTTATACCAGTGGCATCATTGACGAACCCGTTTTCAATTCAGGAATCAGTGTATTTCCGAATCCCACTGCCGGACATTTTGAAGTAAAGATCAATAAGCCGGCAGGTGCCGAAATTTCCATCATGGACATCTCCGGAAGAATAGTTATCCGGCAGACTATCGCGGACAATTCAGGTACCTGGCAGAAATCATTTGATCTCAGCGGTGAACCGAAAGGAATCTACCTCGTGAAGATTATATCTGGCGGAAAGAGTTCGGCAGAGCGGCTGATTTTGAAATAACTTTTGCCCTCCTGCCTTTCAGACGCCTTCTACTGCAGCTTAAACTTATAAGTGATACTCCCCTTCTGATACACCGGTGCATCGGGTGCTGTCAGTTTGTTGAATTTTGCTGATACCGCCGCTTTGCGAGCCGCTTCCCAGAGCGTCGAATTGGTTGTGGTGGTGCCTTTGGCCCCCGGAACAGCATTGATCACTTCGCCTTCTTTATTTACAGTAATCGTAACTACAACATCGCCGTAATCGTTCACGGAATATTCTGGCTTGGCCAACCCTCCCATCACACTCCTTCCATCCAGGTTAAATGAGATACCTGCTCCCCTGCCACCGCCCGGGCCTCGGTTCTTCGAATCGACAGATCCTGTGGGATCGCCCTGGTTACCAACCGTGGTGCCTGTTCCCTCACCCCCGGTTCCTCCGCTCACGGCAGCACCTCCAAAGGATTTACCCATCCTGCCCTTGATGGCATTCACCTGCGACTGCTGCTGTTCCAGCTTTTTCCGCTCTGCCTCAATGCGCTGGTTCTCCAGATCAGTTAATCGCTTATTCTCCAGATCTGCCTGCCTTTGTATCTCCCGGTCTTCCTTATCTTTCAGCTTCTTGTCTTCCAACGCCTTTTTTTCTGCCAGCTCTTTTTCCGTTGGCTCATTTTTAATCACCGGCGCCGATTCAGTTTCCTGCGTAATGATCTTTGATGCAGTTTCCTTCACCCTGGCCTGAACAGGTTTTGTTTTAGCTGCAGGCGAAGCAACCACTGTCTTTGGCTCGGGCCGGTAAGCAGCTTCCTGCATGGCAGGTTCCTGATCACCCATCCCATCTAAATCAGTTCCAAAATTCACCGTGACTCCCTCGGCAATCTCCTCCACCACTAACTTCGGACCAGCATTTAAACGCAGGAAAAGGAACAACAGTATGATCAAGCCGTGATACAACACGGTACCGATTACCCCCTGATATTTTGGCGCTTGTTCCATCTGGTTTTTTAGCCTTTTAAAAGTATGGAAAAAACGAACGGACGCATCTGTTTAGTATAACTGGTTTTCATATGAGTTGTTAACGCCTATTTCCGCGTCCATTTATCCCGATATTTGCGGAGAAGGTCACCAAAAGTATCGAACTCTTCGCGATAGAACACACCAACCCCCTGCGTATAGGGAGCATATTCATACAGAAGATGATCATTAGCCCGTGTAAATGCCTTTATCCTCACTTTGCCCGAAGATTTAATTTTATACTCTACGTCAACATCGCCTACCAGCTGACTGGTATTTCCGGTTGTTGGCCGAACATCATAGTTCCCGTTTACATTGATGGTCATCCGGTTATTCAGAAATTGCTTCGAAAGTGCAACCTCAACCTCATCACTGGAAATCTGATCCCCAGGCCGGTAATTGAACCCGACATCAAAATCATTACTGATCTGGGAAAGCCAATAGCTGAGCTGATTCGACAACACCTCTGTGGTGGTGGAAATCCCCGCCTTTTCATATCGGCTGGCCGTTCCGCTTCCTGTACCTTGCAATGGCGTAAAACGATTTAGCACGAGCAGCGAAATCACCTGTTTTCCAAGCTCTTCCTTCGACAGGTTCTGGAGTTGTGTTCTGGCAATATCATTGCTTGTCGGCGGCAAATCTATATTGAATGCCACTATGGGAGCCTCCAGGTATCCGGTCATAAGCAGATGGC
>CAILAQ010000210.1 GCA_903832165.1 uncultured Bacteroidota bacterium
AACAATTATACCGGCCGAATTGGTGATGTTATCTCCGGTGCCATGCACCCTGATGACCTGCATCTTGTTTTACCTTCAAATGCTGACAGTTTCGCCGAGAAAAAACCCATCGAATATCGGATAATTTTGCCCGATCATTCCATAAGGTACATTTTAGCGGAATCCGGGGAAAGTATCGTCGACTGTGATGGAAATGTGACCTTCCTCACCGGAGTTGCTCAGGATATCACGGAGAGAAAGAAAGTTGAACAGAAATTGATTGAAAATGAGCAGCAATACCGATATTTATCTTATCAGTTGGAAGCCATTCTGGACCATATCCCGGGTCTCGTTTTTTACAAAGACAAAAAAAATAACTTCATCCGTGTAAACAGGTATTTTGCTGAAGGACATGGCAGTACCAAGGAAGAGCTGGAGGGGAAAAATCTTGCGGAACTTTACCCGAAAGAGGATGCCGAGAAGTATTTTCAGGATGATTTAAAGGTAATTAATTCAGGTATTGCAGAATTGAATATTGAGGAAAAATGGGTGACCGACAATGGTGTCAAATGGGTGAATTCAAGCAAAATACCATTTATCGATGCCTGTGGGGAAATCATCGGAGTGATCGGAGTGTCATTGGACATCACGGAACGTAAACTGTCGGAAGTGGCACTTTTCGAGATCGAACATCAATACCAGGTGCTGGCAAATACCGGCCAGGCATTAATCTGGGTAGCTGATACTGAAAAGTTATGCACCTATTTCAACGAGCCCTGGTTGAAATTTACCGGTCGAACCATGGACCAGGAGCTGGGCAACGGCTGGGCTGAAGGCGTGCATCCGGAGGATATTGGTTTTTGTTTTAAAACCTTTGTAGAGGCTTTCGACAAACGTGAAGCGTTTGAAATGGAATACCGCTTGCGCAATGCAAGCGGCGAATATATATGGATTCTCGACCTGGGTACCCCAACGTACAAGAGCACCGGTGAATTCAGCGGGTATATCGGGCATTGTTTCGATATCACGCATCGCAAACAGGAAGAAGCTACACTCCTGGCGGCAAAGCTGGAGGCCGAAACGGCAAACAGGTCAAAGAGCATTTTTCTGGCAAATATGTCGCACGAAATCCGGACCCCTTTAAATGCAATCATCGGATTCTCACAATTAATGAACCGCGACAAGCATCTTTCCGATACGCAAAAAGAGTACAATGTTTCGATCATTCGTTCAGGCGAGCACCTGCTGGCCCTCATCAGCGATATCCTTGAACTATCAAAGGTGGAGGCGGGCCGCGCCGTATTAAATCCTTCAAATGTTGACCTGCACACATTTTTCAGGGATATACAGATGATCTTTAAAGAGCGCGCACAATCCAAGGGTCTTCAGTTTATTCTTGAAACGGCGGAGAACCTTCCGCCTAACATAATTATTGACGAGAGTAAACTGCGACAGATCTTAATCAATCTGATCGGGAATGCAATAAAATTCACCGAGAAAGGCGGAGTAGCTGTCCGGGCCCGCGTAATTAAGAAAAAGAAAGCCGGCAGCCTCCTTGTTATTGAGATTGAGGACTCAGGACCGGGGATGCCGAAGCAGGAACTTGCTAACCTTTTCCAGCATTTTGTTCAAACCAGCCTCGGAATAAAAGCAGGTAGCGGCACTGGTCTGGGTCTGGCACTGAGCCGGGAACTGGCCATCCTGTTGGGTGGCAATATTTCCGTAACCAGCAAGGTTGGAAAAGGTTCAGTATTTACCATTCAGGTAGAAATCGGGATTGGGATCACCGGGGATAATGCAGCCGACATCAAAAACAGAGTTCTTTTTATCGATGGAAATCAGAGAGAATATCGGGTTCTGATTGTCGATGATAAAGAAGAAAACCTCAGTGTGGCACTGGATCTTCTCAGCCTGGTCGGGTTTCAAACCAATGCAGCAGTTAATGGCGAAGAGGCCATCCTGAAATTCGGGGAGTGGAAACCGGATATTATCCTGATGGACATGCGCATGCCTGTGATGGATGGATATGAAGCCACCCGACGGATAAGAGCTACCGAAGAAGGTAAAAAAACGCCCATCATTGCGATGACGGCCAGTACTTTTGAAGGCGACCGGAAAAGGATTGAAATGATGGACTTGCAGGGATATATCCGCAAGCCATTCAGGGAAAATGAATTGTTCCAATGCATCGGAAAGATTCTTGGAATCAGCTACATCTATGAGGATGAACCCTCCTCAATACTCGTCGATCTTCCTTTTGATAAGGCAGCTGCAGAAAGAAATATTGGCTCGCTTCCGGAAGAGTTGGTGACCGAATTAAAGAATGCCCTGGATATAGCTGATATCAGCCACATAAACAGAATAATAAGCAGTGTTGCCGGAGAGTATCCGGAGATAGCCAAACTTCTGCTTTTCCATTCCAAAAATTATGATTACGATTCATTGCATCAGTTATTAAGTAAAAGAGGGCAGAGAAATGGATAATAAAATAGTGGAGACTCCGGTGAGACAGAATATCCTGATTGTAGATGATGTTCCTGCAAATCTTAAAATATTGAGTGAGATCCTGGAAGGTGAAGGATACACGGTACATCCCGTACTCAGCGGGAAGATGGCACTGCAGGTGGCTGAACATGAGCCGCCCGATCTGGTACTGCTCGATATTATGATGCCAGGCATTGACGGATATGAAGTGTGCCGGCAATTTAAGGAGCGCCCTTCTTTAAGAGATGTTCCGATTATTTTCATCAGTGCACTAAATGATACCGACGACATTGTGAAAGCTTTAAAATCGGGCGGTGTCGATTACATCAGCAAGCCTTTCCGTGCCGAAGAGGTTCTTGCCCGTGTTAACACGCATCTGGCGCTCAACAGGCAAAAAAAGGAACTTCAGGTCCTCAGTGCCGAAAAGGACCGGTTCTTCTCCATTATCGCACACGATTTGCGCAGTCCGTTCAATTCATTCCTCGGATTAACCCGCATGTTGGTTGATGATCTTCATGTTTTGGATTTGAAAGAGATTAAAGAGATAGCCCTGATCCTGAGGAATTCTGCCGCCAACGTTTATGGCCTGTTGGAAAACCTGCTTGAGTGGGCCACCATACAGCGTGGCATGGCAGGGTTTCATCCCAGATCTCTGCTGCTGATGAATTTTATGGAGAATTCCCTGCATGCAATGAAGGAGTTCGCAATCACTAAAGGTATTGGTATCAGCTATGATGTGCCGGACGATCTGATGCTCAGTGCCGATGCAAATATGCTGGGCTCGGTTTTTCGCAATCTGATATCCAATGCCTTGAAATTCACTCATAAAGGGGGAACTGTAACCGTATCGGCCAAAGACCAGGGCAATGGAAACGTGTTAATTGCCATTCAGGATAACGGTATTGGAATGAGCAGTGAAATGGTTGATCGCCTGTTCCGGCTTGATAGGCAAACAGGCCGGAAGGGCACGGAGGGGGAGGCCAGCTCGGGCCTGGGCCTGATTATCTGCAAGGATTTTGTTGAAAAGCACGGAGGGAGATTATGGGCGGAAAGCGAAGAGGGCAAGGGTTCGGTTTTTTATCTGCTGATCGGGAAAGAGGTTAAGAATGATTCCTGATTGGCCATTGGTACACCCCTTCCATCTCCACCAGCAGTTCATCGCGGCAAAGTTTACCCACCACATAAACCGGTGAAACTTCCGGAAGAATTTTTTCTGCAACCATTTTTACAAGGGTAAAATCCTGTTCGCATTTCAGGTAAATGATAAACACTTCAAATACCGGAGCCTTGCCGGCAGGAATGAGGTTGAAGATATTTTCCATGGTGATGCGTGTTTGCTCAGCGGCATCGTCTGGTGCCATGCTTTTCTCGCCTCTGATGGCGGCGGTTCCCGAAATAAAAACAGTGCAGGTTACTTCATCTTCCAGCAGCCTTGCCCGTTCAAATTTTGGGGCTCCCGAGGTTTGATCATGGCCGGCCAATACCTCCGTGGAATATTGATGGGCAGGCACCTGAAGGTTATTATTGATGGCGATATTCTTTATATCAGGCGAAGAGGCCTCCATAGCCTCCAGCCTTACTATGACGACCCCTGCTGTAATGCCGATGCCGGTGGCGGCAGGATATCCGTTTTCCCAGTTGGCGGGATCATAAAAGTGACTTCTTGCCAGATTGAACTGATGATAATTCTGTATTCCGCCGTAATATCCGGTTATATCCCCGATATAGTTCCACTGCCGGATAATCGAATTTACCGGCATGTTTTCCCGGCTGAAAATGGCACCGATCTTCTGAAAAACCGACGAAGCCTGCTGATAGGTATTGCCCGATAAATCAACTGAACACGGGCCTCCGATAATTAATTCCCGGGAGTTGTCGGTTTGGATGGTCAGGTAACGGATTCCCGAATATTGCTTATAACAGATTACCTGCCCGGCCATTCCTTCAAAAAGGCAAACCTCCAGGATCAGCCCACCGGTCAGGGGTTTTTGAGCGATATAGAAAAATGGGGGAACGGAATCCGGACAGGAGTTACAAAGGATATCATTCAGGATATTAAGTTGATGGGAATACTCATTATCATCCAATGGATTCCCATAAAATACAAGGCTTGCAACCAATTTCGACTCAGGAATCCTGCTCAGTAATGTTTTGCACATCGTTCCGAAATCATCAGACTGCGCAATATAAGTTTCCCGGAATTTCCTGGTGAGCATAAAAAGGAGTGGTTCTACAATGAATTTACATACTCTGCTAATTGCGCGGTTTCATCTTTTGAAAGGACATGTTTTAAACCATGGCCGTGCACCTCAAAAACATCTTTCATCAGATAAGCACTGCCGTTGAAAAGATACGGTGCAGTGCGCCACACTTCACGGAGCGTTGGGGTATCCCATCCATTCCAAGCCTGGTAAACCTTTTCTTCTTCCCCGATTTTGTATGATTTCAGGTTAGTAAAATAGATTCCGCTGTGGCATTCTGCACAACCTTCACGGTCGAAAACCTGCTTGCCTTTCCTTGCTGTTTTTGATAATTTCCCGTTCACCAGCCAGGGACTTGGCAGAGGCACCAGTGATCCCAGGTAGGCATCAACAAATTTCGCATCCTCTTCTGCAATGCTGCTGAACTGAATATGTTTGAACCCCGCACGAACTGCTACTTCTGCCGATCCGCGAATGCCGCTGATCATTACTGGCGGAGTTACATGGGCAAAAAGCATGCTCTTGCAGCTCTTCGGATTGCCGATCCCGTCATTGAGCAGATCCCAGTTCAACCCGTCGGTGCGGGCCTCCCCGGGGTGACAGCCATTGCACGACTGCCATCCTTGGAAACAGTAGGTAGCATCATTGAATATCCGCTCACCGATAGCTTCGGGACTCTCTTTTCTGTCCGGATTTAAATTGATCTCTGTAATTTTTCCAGAGGAGATATCGAAAATATTCAGGATGTCGGAGAAATAGGCGGGAATGAATGCCTGGTCTCCCAGGAGTGCGAAGCTGCGCGGTCCGTTACCCTTTAAAGGATAGCGCTGCCTGATGCCTTCGAGGAAATGCAGATTGTAGGCAAGGCTCTCCCGGTTGGGTTCCGCAAGCAGTTTCCGGATGAACTGCCGGTAATCGATTATGCTGATGTCGTGCGTTCCGGAGTGCGTAACCAGTATCTTTTCCTGAATGCACTGCACCTCCCAGGAACCTGCGGCACCCCGCTCCGGTTCATCCAGGATCACCGTAGCCATGAATTCAAGTTTCCGTGCATCAATGACACTCAAACCGGCAGTATTCATCCAGCCCTGCTCGAGTTGGGAGGTTGGAACCTGAAACCGGCCCAGGTTATGTGCGATCAACAGGTAATCCCCTTCGGGCGAAAGGCAGATGCCTTTCAATGCATTGCTCCCGTTACTGAGCTTGATGTCCTTGATCCGGGTAAAATCCGGCAGGCCGATCACCGAAACTTCGGCGGTAACCAGTTCGGTATCGGCCGGCCCGGCAGGCAGAAAATTATTGACAAAGAGATACCTGCCATCCTGCGAAATGGCCATTGCATAAGGTTCCCGCAATACCTTGATTTTTCCCGAAACGGAAAGATTGTTCACATTGATTTTATATATGCAGGTCTCAAACCGGGCGGCTAGATAGAGAGTTTTCTTATCGGAACTTAATACCGGCGCCCGGGCACCCATTCCAACCGCGGCTGAACGGATGATGCCGGGTTTATTGATGTCGATTACTGAGATATCTCCCCGGCTGCCTGAACTGGTTACAAACGCCCGGTCATCATCGGTTGCAATACCGGTAACGGGTTCGCTGAACTGCCATTTACGGAGGAGTTTCCCCTGCAGGTCGGTGAGCAGGACCTCCCGGGTTCCGGCGCAGGCAATCAATAATTCTGAGCCCCGGATAATTTTGATATCGCCCGGGTAAAGGGGTGCCGTATTATCCGGATTCCCCCTCATAACGGAAGGAAATAATAAGGTGGCAGACAGCAGCGCCAGAATTATTTTTTTCATCTTTTGTCGTATTCTTTTTTCCCGTCGGCACGCGCCTTCAGGAACCTGGCCTCTTCGGAGAGCCGGTATTCGTAACGGGTTAATCTTTCCTGATCTTTTTCGCAGGCCACAAACCCCTCAACTGTGCTGCCGTTAGGCTTCGACTTTAACCGTTCACCGCCTTTTGCGATCAGGGCAACCGCTTCATTGTATTTGGTTTTATCGCTCCTGATCTTATCAAGGCACGGGCTGAGGTCAGGCCTTTCGAAAGCGATCTGCGGACCGACTTTTCTTTTGTAATCATTCAGTGCTCCGAAATTTGTACCGGTCAGCTGGCCCAATTGTTTTAATTCCGTATCATTCAATGGGCACCTCCCGGCAATATTATCGGGATAGGCTGACTCATAAACCGGGTAATAGGCGGCATTCAGATCGAGCCAGGTATAAATGAGGCGCTTTTCCGCCTCAGTTAATTTAGCTCCGTGATGATCGCCGTCGACAACTTTTGTGAGCAGACTGGCATGCGAACCCCAGCTGTAGGCCTGCTGTATTGCAGCCGGACCGGCACCTGCCACAGTAATCTTCTTTTTAACATACAGATCGATATACGATGCATTGAAGAAGGCGTTGTTATCGGCTGCAAGAACCAGCTTGTTCCGGTCGTTTACATCAAAATCATGACAGGAGATGCAATTTTTATCAAATATCGGCTGCACGTTTTTCACATAGGAAAACAGTTCCGGCTCTTTACCATTCCATCCGTTCATGATTGCCGGTTTGCCACGCAGGGCCTTGAGCGGTTTGCCCGATGGCGGCGGAACATTGATGCGGTCGTCGTGGCACCCGATACATCCGTTTACCTCGCCCGGCTGTACGATGGTGCCGCTGCGCATCGACTGGATCATTTTTTTATCCTTATCGAGCAATTGAAAATAGACAAATTTATTCGCCGGAACCTCAAAATAGGCCGATCCGTCCTCTTCAACAGGCACCTCGCCCAGGATGCGCTTATTCTCGAAATTTGTCCAGTTCATGCCCGGCGCCTGCTGCCCCTGTCCGCCCCAGGGCTGTACTGTCCAGTTAAGCTTGGGGGGCGATTCCACCACCCGCAGATATTTTGCTGCTCCGGGTTCCACGCCTTTCATGTGGGTTCCCTCGTATACATTCTGGACAAAAAACAGGCCGGCAGCACTCTTGAAATCCCTTTTCACCGGCAGCATGGCCGGCTTGAACCGTTCACAAAGCGGCTGCGGATCGAAAATGCCCAGCTCGCCTTCAAGAAGGAGGATTTCCTGATTGGAGGAAGCATCCACGAGGTACATGCCCATCTTCTCCGTATATTTTCCATCGGGCTTTTGAATGTATCTTGATACCAGAATCTGGTTTTCACTCAGCGGAAACGGGTCTTCATATTTTACACTGATGGAGGAAAATGAATCAAAATCCTCCAGCCGGGTATCTCCTTCGGGTGCTACTTTTGCAATGGCATCAGCCGGCCATATCCTTACCACCGGCTTGATCCCGTCGACTCCCCTGCGCCTGTCGAGCAGGGTTAAAGCTCCCCAGGGCCTGTCGTGACAGGAGCCGAAAATACAGGCAATGAGCGGGCTTTCGGGTATGGCGCGCGCATCAATGATTGCGGCAGGTGAGGGGGTATTGTTTCCGTAATAGATGCCGTGCTTCGTGCCATCGGGGCGCACCACCCAAAGCGACTGTGCATCACCGAAATTCCGGTCGACATATTCCCACCGGTCATACAGGATGCGGCCGTCGTTCAGCAGGGTGGAGTGAGCCTCATGAAGAGTGCTGTTTCCCATCTGGATGATATTGGCCCCATCGGCATCCATGAGAAACAGGTTGCCCATGATATGGCGGTTGCACATGCAGAACTTGGGTTCGCGGGTGCTGGTGAAAATGATCGATCCATCGGGCAAATACAGCGGATCAATGTCGCTGACATAATCGGCAAAGGTGAGCTGCTTCAGATTGGTGCCGTCGGCATTTATTTCATAGATATGGTAGAATTCATCCTTGTTTTTGCGCATCGAGAAAATGATTTTCCTGCCATCAAAGGAGATCTCCGGATCGCGTACGATACCCTCTTTTGCCTCAACGATAGATCTGGTTTTATGCGTTTTCAGGTTCAGTGCCCTCAAGGCCGAATTTCCGACGAAACTGGCCTCATTGATCTCCCCCTTCTGGAACATCGTCTCGGTATTATGATGATCGGGAACGTACTGTGCACGCTCAATATATACGATTTCGGAAATCTCCTTGCCAAGGTATTTCAGACTGTTTGATTCCTGACTCCGGCCGGGGGCGGCTATCAGCAGGAGACATAAAAGACAACATTGACCTCTGAATAATTTCATCGGGATATTCTTCTTTGTGTATTCTGTTTAAAAATACAATTTTCAGGAACTTTCCGGCCATAAAAATAGCGCCCTGCCCTGAGGCAACGCGCTATTTCATCAAAAGAGGATATAAATGCTTATTCGGCTTTGTCCGTGCCGCACTCACACCGGTTTTTCCACTCGGCTTTCATCTTTTCCCGCTGCTCAGGGGTGAGGTGCATCCATTTTTCGTGACCGCCACGATGGTATGATCTATGATGACCATGGCCGCTGAATCCGCCGAAAAGGATTTTCGCCAGCACCAGAATTCCAAGCGCCTGCCAGAAAGTTATGGAGGTTACCCCAATAATAGCCGGAAGCAGGGCATTCCATAAAAGCATCACAATACTTCCGAAAACAAACACACCAGCCGCAATGGCTATGGGGATGAATATGGCATACTTAATCCAGGATCCCCTTCTACCTTCTTGTCCGCAACAATGCATGATTTCTAATTTTTAAATGGTTAAAATTCGTCGTAAAAATTTTGAAGCCGTTCCCGCAGGTGCGCCACTGCATATCGCTTCCTTGATATGATCGTTTTAATGTTATCACCGGTTTTGTTAGCAATCTGCTGCAGGGTCATGTCCTCCATTTCATTCCATACAAACACATTCCTCTGCTTTTCGGGCAGTTCCTGCAGTGCTGAAAAGAAAACCTCACGGAAATAGGCGCGTTCCATTTCACTCAGAGGATCTGAACTGTCCATCAGAAGTTCTTCAGGTAGCACCAACTCGCCATCTT
>CAILAQ010000211.1 GCA_903832165.1 uncultured Bacteroidota bacterium
CCCTGCGGTTACCGTACAATTCTTGCTTTAAAACTGGCTGACAGGTTTTATAAAGGAGGCAGGGACTGGAACGGATTATTAAAAAAGGACAACATTTATATCCGGGGAAAAGAGACAGACCTGAATTCGCTTCTGGAGAGCCAGACAATCGATTACATGTTTAATTACCGTTCGGTTGCGGTTCAGCATGGTTTCAGGCATGTTAAACTTCCTGATTCCGTCAACCTCAGCAATGCAACCCTGGACAAATGGTATTCAAGTGTGCAGGTGGATGTCAGGGGAACCAGTCCGGGATCGGTTGAAACCCAAACGGGGACTTCAATTATTTATGGTATGACCATTCCATCCAATGCCATAAATCCTTTACTGGCAGAAAGATTTGTCCGCTTCATTACGGATCCAAAAAAGGGCAGGGTAATTATTGAACAATCCGGCCAGACATCAATTGAACCATCGTTTTCGCAGAAAAGCCAGGAGAGAGCGGGATTGTTGAAGAATAAGCCGATCTAAATTTTTTTCTCCACCGATATGTTTAATTTTACATAACGATATATTATAATTATTGAAGACCATGAGAATTAAAATTTTTAGTACAGGGCTGCTGATGTTGGCTTTATTGGCTTCCTGCAAGCCTGTCGCTAACCCGGTTGGAAAAAGTACCGATCCAGTGGCCAGTGTTGACTCCACTGACCGTACAAATGATTTCTATGACAACGAACCTGCAATCACTCTTCCGGGTTCGGGGGAGATTGAAATTTCGGGAGAAGTTGCAGGGGTGAATAGGGTTGATCTTTCTGTTTTACCAAACAGAACCTTGATTGTTAAAGAGACGAAGATTGAAAATGGTGAGATTCAGTTTGTCGGCGCGTATCGCTTCGACGGAGTATCGCTTTATGATATTTTGAACCAAGCGAAAGTTGTAAAAAAAAATGCGAAAGAGTTTAACCCGATAATTGATCAATACGTGGTTGTTTATAACGCGGCTGGAGATTCTGTTGTTTTCAGCTGGGGTGAGATCTACTATTCCAGTCATCTTCATGAAATTATCATTGCCAACAAGGTTACCCGTATTGTTCCTACCAAATCCAAGGATAAATGGCCACTACCGAAGAGTGCCCGCCTGATTGTCGGACCAGACTTGATTACTGAACGAAATATTTCAGATCCTGTAAAAATCATCATCCGATCAATATCAATAAAATATATCGTTAACCGGGATATAAAAATGTGGTCACCAGCCCTCAATATTGAAGGTGCCGGGGTGTCCGCAATTCAGGTCAAAGAACTACCAGAAAGTCTTATAAACCATGAGTTTGAACATGTATTTTATGGTCGTGGAATGGGTATACACGGGATCACCTTAACCCAGGGAGCCAATCTTAAGGATATGCTTTCTGAAAGTTTGAAGCCGGATCAGTCCCTGGTCAGGAATGGCCTGTTTGCAATTGCCGGAGTTGATGGTTATCGCTGTGCTGCCAGCTATTCTGAGATAGTGAATCGGAATGATGGTGCTGCGGTTTTGGTTCAGAACAGGGGTGAAGGCAAAGACGGGGGTAAATTTTCCTGCCTTTTCACGGCGGATTTTTTCTCAGACAGGGCCATAAAATCAATAGCAGAGATCAGGTTGCTACAAGGTCTTTAACTTGCTACATTTAGTGCCAAATTTTATGAAGTGAACCGATCGGGATTATCGTGGGTTTTTGCTGTTCTTGGAGGGCTGGTCCTTTTATTTATAATCGCTCCCCTTGCCGGTATATTTCTTAAAACTACACCTTTGCAGTTTTTTGAAACGGTTCAGGATAAGGCGGTTACCGGAAGTATTCTTTTAACGCTTGTTATTTCATTACTAACCACTTTGTTCTTTTCAATTGGTGCTATACCACTGGCCTATATGCTGGCACGCAGAAGTTTTA
>CAILAQ010000212.1 GCA_903832165.1 uncultured Bacteroidota bacterium
CACATTAGCACATTATCATATTAGCACATTAGCACATTAATACTGTGATTAATAAGAAACTTATTATTGGGATTACTGGCGCCAGCGGCTCAATTTATGCCCACCTCTTGCTGAATAAATTGCTGGAGCTGAACGCAAGCCCGGGTGAGGTGGCAGTCGTCATCTCGAAAACCGCGGAAAAAGTTTGGCCTTTCGAGCTGTCAGACATACCAATGGATTTTAGCCCTTTTACCCGCTATTCTCCTGATAATTTCTTTGCACCCCCGGCAAGCGGCTCTGCAGGGTATGATGCCATGATCATTATTCCCTGTTCAGTAGGCACATTGGGGCGTATTGCAGCCGGCACAGCTGATGACCTGATGCTGCGTGCAGCAGATGTTATGCTGAAGGAACGAAAAAGACTCATATTGGTTGTAAGGGAAGCTCCATACAGCCGTATCCATTTACAAAATATGCTTTCTGTAACCGATGCCGGCGGAATCATCTGTCCCGCATCGCCCGGATTCTATAAACATCCCGACAATATAAATGAACTGTGTGAATCGGTGGTCGACCGGGCCCTCACTCTCGCCGGAGTTAATACCGGGTCAAAGGGGTTCATGGTCACATAGTTCTCTGATTTCTCTTTATTTCTATAACCTGGCCCAGGCCAGAGCAGCCACACTCACAGATACTCCGGGAACTGATAAAAGCTCTTCGGCACAGGCTTCCAGAGTAGCACCCGTCGTGATTACATCATCTACAAGCAAAATATGCCGGTTTTCCAGCAGCGCCGGATCAGTCACCTTAAACTTGCCTGAAACATTAAGGTAGCGGTCGTATCTGCTTTTTCTTGTTTGCGTGGATGTTGCCAAAGGGCGTGTTAAGGTATGGCTGTTCAACGGTATGCTGAGCCCTGCGGAGAGACCCTTTGCGATAGCTTCACTCTGGTTAAACCCTCTTTTTCGCTGCTTCCGGGGATTCAGGGGGACCGGTATCAGCACATCGGGCCTTATAAACCCGTCGCTCCGGCTGAGTTCATACCCATATTGCCTTCCCAGTAAAAATCCAATGTCAGGCCGGTCATTGTATTTTAGCTTGTGAAGCATATCCTGGTAAGCCGATCCTTTTCGAAAATAGAACCAGGCAATCGCCTGCGTGAGGTTCACCCGACCCCAGAACATTTCAGCCATCTGATTATCAGGCTCTGTGTGAAAACTGGTCACCGGAAGCTTTCCAAGGCATACCAGGCAAAGGCACTCCTCCCAGTCCTTGAGGGCCCTTCCGCAGGCAGGGCAGGATCGGGGAAGGAGAAGGGAGAGTATGTCGGTGAGGGGGTTCATGATAATGAAGGCTCAAGGCTCAAGGCTCAAGTTTCTGTTTCAATTTTGTCTGGGTTTTGAAGGCGATGGCGGAAAGAATTTTGCGGAGTTGCTCAGACTCATCAATCAGCTTTGCTAATTCTTTTGTTTCAGGAAGAATCTGATTGAAGTATTGGAGCCAATAGTTGGCTTCTCCGTAATTTGCCCCGGGCGATGCTGACGCTCTGATTAATTGATTGATATTATCAGTAAGCAAACGATCTTTTCTTAAATTACCAGATATTTGGTAAACGGCCACTGCAAAATACCTTAACCTTTCATGCAAATCATTCATAATTTCTCTTTTTATATATAGATGCACAAACCCCTCTCAAATGGAATAATTTCTTAACCTTTCTTCATTAAAACTTTACTTGCGCCTTGCCCCTTGTGCCTTTACTTCTATATTTGAAGCATGTTCAATAAGCAAAAAATAATTTCTGCCTCAGGCGAGTCCCTCCTCTCCGCCATTCGCAGCCAGGGTGAATATATTCAGGCACCTTGTGGAGGGAAAGGTATTTGTGGAAAATGTAAGGTTGATGTACAGGATGTTGGCATCGTACGTGCATGTGCATATTTCCCGGATGGCGAAGTGGTGGTGAATATTCCGCAACCTTCTGTAATGCAAGTGTTAACGGAGAGTTTCTGGCCGGATCCTGAACCGCAACCCGATAATTTTCCTGATAACGATCCACGCTTTCTTGGCCTTGCAGTCGATCTGGGAACGACTACCGTGGTGGTTTTTCTGGAAGACCTGCGCAACCACCGTAATCTTGGCGTTCAGTCGTTCCCGAATCCACAGCATTCCTATGGTGCAGATGTCGTGAGCCGGATCCAGTATTGTCGTGAGCATCCGGATGGAACTGAAAGGTTGCATAAAGAGATCATCTCTGCCATTGAGGAGGCGAGTGTATATTTATGCAGGAAAAACGAACTCGATATCAGTCTGCTGTGCAGAATGGCTGTGACTGGAAACCCGACTATGCTTCATCTTTTTAAGGGTGTAAATCCTGAAGGCATTGCCATATATCCTTTTATTCCGGTTTTTCTTGAGGAGCAAAACCTGACCGGAGCCGAAGCCGGACTGCTCCGGTTCCCATCGATGGAAATTGAACTCCTCGCTTCCGTTTCTTCCTATGTCGGTGCCGATATCGTAGCCGGACTGGCTTCGGTTTCGGTCAATCCCCCTGCCGGCTGGAGCTTGTTCCTGGACATCGGAACAAACGGTGAAATGGTGTTGTGGAACGAAAACGAAATTCTTGCTTGCGCTACCGCCGCAGGTCCTGCCTTCGAAGGTGCACGAATCTCCTGCGGAATGGCCGGGGTGGAAGGTGCAGTGAGCGCCATCGGTCCGGATGGATATGAGACTATCGGCGGAAAACCGGCGATAGGACTTTGCGGCTCAGGCCTGGTGGATGGTGTTGCACGTTTGCTCGATTCCGGAAAAATCGATATGATGGGCTACCTC
>CAILAQ010000213.1 GCA_903832165.1 uncultured Bacteroidota bacterium
AACAAGTTTGCCCATATTCGGCGAGTCAATGCGATTTTGGGTATATATTGCCCTTCACTTGTCACCCCGTTAGAACTATTGGAGACGTTAGAGTAGCCATGAAAGATGACCCTATCATCACAGAAATCCGAGATATCAGGCACAAATTATCAGAAAAATTTGGACATGATCCAAAGCTGTTGGTTAAATTCTTGCAAGAACAGGAAAAATCACATGCTGATCGTCTAGTTTATTTGCGCACTGAGCCACAAAAAAATGAAAGGTATTGGACCTGAAGACAACTGAACCTCTCGACGAAGCCATTTCCTTGCCTGTGGAAGAAAGGGCAATGCTTGTGGATTCTCTACTTAGAACTCTAAATTCACCCTATATTGACATAGAAAGGCAATGGACCGATGTTGCACAACACAGATTGAGAGAATTCCGCTCCGGTGAAGTCAAAGCAGTGCTAGGCGAAGAAGTCTTCAAAAGAATTTTGGGAAGACTCTCAAAGTGACCTTTTATTTTCACCCTGATGCAGAACTGAATTTAATGATGCTATAGTCACTATGAGGAAAATCAGCCCGTAGGCTGTGACGACGAAGAAGATGCATCAATCGCCACTTTATTTTGAAAGAAGCTTGGTGAAAAGTTGAAAATCGAAATGATCGAACTTCACCCTGAATTCTTGACCCGCCAAGGCAAGCCCGAATTCGCCGTGCTGCCCATTGAGGAATTCAACCGCCTGACGGAATACTTGGACGATATGGAAGACCTGCTTGCCTTGCGCCAAGCCAAATGCGCAGAAGAACACGAACCGACCGTTGAAATTGACGAATTGCGTCGCCGATTAGGGCTGTAATGTGTAATTTATGCCCGAATAGAGCACACCATTGTGAGTTAGGAGATACAATCATGAACAACACGCAACCATGGCACGATCCCATCGTCGCCGAAATCCATGCCACCCGTGAACGGCTCGCCGAGCAGTACCACAATGACCTACTTGCTTATTCGCAAGCGGCAGAAGCGCATTGCCGAGAATTGGGGTTTCGCATGGTGGAAAGCCCACGCATTCAGCCAATCGGGAAAGAATCATTAATACAATAACGACCTTAATTATAGGCACTGCTGGCTTAATCGGCCTGATCTATGCTAGAAAATTAATCTCCATCGCCGCCGCCTACAAAGCCAAGGTGTTATGTTCCGGCGTGTTCATTTCCGGCCGTAGCCCACAATCCGTGTTGCAAGAGGACTTGGAAATTGACGACCTTGCCTACTTGCGTTTTATCGCCACCGATGTGGACTATTCCAAAAAACTGGTGACTGCCAATTTTTTTGGTCTGGTGAAACGCATAGCCGTTTATAATCCCGCACTGGGCAGTGCTTTGGTTTATGGGGATAATGCCAATGCTTTAGATCGCCCCCACCCTAACCATCCCCCGTGGGGCAATGCTTTTGAATTAAGCCGTCATACCGGCAGGGATTGCCGGTATCCAGAACACAGGGAGGTGAATGTAGATTGCCCTCCATGGCC
>CAILAQ010000214.1 GCA_903832165.1 uncultured Bacteroidota bacterium
AATATGGGCGTTTCGATTTCATACACTCCATGGCTTCGTAAGTTAATTCCTGATATCAACTTAGCCTATCTTTCAGGCTACAAGCGTATTGATAAGAACCAGGTTATCGGATTATCCCTTTTATATTTCTCTCTTGGAAATATTGATTTTACCAATGAAACGGGAACTAAAACCCAGTCTTTTAATCCGAATGAGTTTTCTTTAGATGCTGCCTACGCCAGGTCTTTCTCTGACAGGTTCTCCGCTAGTATCGCTTTCCGGTTTATTTACTCAAACCTTACTGGTGGAGCTTACGTGAACGGTGTCGAATCGCATCCCGGGATGGCTTATGCCTCTGATGTTTCCATATACTACCAGAACAAAGACCTTCGGCTGAAGGATTATGACGCCACTTTTTCCTTTGGTGCCAATATTTCAAATATCGGTTCGAAAATTTCCTATACCCAAAACTCCGATAAGGATTTTATTCCGATCAATCTTCGCATCGGAACCGCTTATACAATTCAGTTTGATGATTACAACAGTCTGACTGCTGCAGTCGATCTCAACAAGCTGCTGGTTCCTTCGCCGCCTGAATATTACAACCCGGGTGATTCTGTCGACCTGGCCGGAGATCCGGTTATTCAATCAGGATTTGACCCTAATGTCGGCGTTCCGGTAGGAATGCTTCATTCCTTTTATGATGCTCCCGGCGGATTTCCGGAAGAAATGAGGGAAATCTCCGTCGCTGCAGGACTTGAATGGTGGTATGCCAAGCAATTTGCCGTCAGAACAGGATTTTTCTATGAAGATGCCACCAAGGGCAACCGGAAATATTTTACGGTTGGCGTAGGATTGCGGATGAACGTTTTCGGGCTGGATTTCGCTTACCTGGTTCCGTTAAACGGGCAAAACAGTCCGCTTGCCAATACCCTGAGATTTAGCCTGCTTTTCGATTTTGCAGGACTGAATGCCAAAAAATAATGTACAGGACCGGCTTTGGATATGATGTGCATAAGCTGGTAGAAAACCGCAGGCTTATTTTAGGCGGCATTGAAATTCCCTTTACCAAAGGCACTTTAGGCCATTCCGACGGTGATGCTGCTATCCATGCAATCTGCGATGCTCTCCTGGGCGCACTGGCCATGCGCGACATAGGATTTCATTTCCCGGATACTTCTGCTGATTATAAGGATATCGACAGCAAGATTCTGCTGAAAAAAACCATTGATATGGTACGGGCAAAAGGTTGGGAAATCAGTAATATCGATACCACGATCTGCCTGGAAAAGCCTAAACTGAAAGATTTTATCCCCTTGATGCAAAGCACAATGTCCGAAGTTTTAGGTATCAATCCGGATCAGCTCTCCGTTAAAGCAACCACCACCGAAACGATGGGTTTTGTGGGAACCGGCGAAGGGGTTGCGGTATACGCAGTAGCCATGCTGTGCAGGGGGTAGGACAAAATAGGGCAGAGGGCAGAGGGCAAAAATTAGTTCAAAGTATTAGGAAATAAGAATCAGGGAGCGTATCAATAGCCTGGGGTTTTAACCCCGGGGAATGAGGTTTTAACCCTTTTTTCCTGTTACAAATTTCTGCCCTCTGCCTTCTGCCCTCTGCCCTGTTTTGCCCCACCTACCTCAAGGCATTACGCACCTCATCATAATGTCCCCCGTTTGCAATAACGTAAATGCAATTTTCATCGAATTTATAAATCAGTCTATCATACTGGGATAGTCTTCTGGACCAGAATCCGGACAATTCGTATCTTAATTGTTCAGGTTTTCCCATTCCTTTTTCAGGATCACCCCTTTGCATTTCTGTTAAAATGGAGCAAAGGTTTTTATGAAGTATCTTATCCTTTAGTCTCAGATCTTCATAAACCTTCCAGGTTCTCCCTTCAAATACGATTGATCTCATCCAATTGGTCCTGAGTTGGTGAATACCCGCCTTTGTTTTGATAAGTCGATATTGATTCAGCAACCTGGCTCATCAACGAATTGTTCCTGAGAACATACAATGTTTCCTGGTCGCGATCCCAGTCTTCTGCGCTGACAATGATGAAATCCTTTCCGGCGCGCCGCTTAACCCGGATAGCGAGATGCTCACCAATGGCTTTATCCACAATAACTTTCAGGTTGGCCCTGAATTTATTTACTGATAATTCAAGCATGATTTCTGATTTGAATTTTCAACAAATGTACTGCATTTCAGTACATATATTTGTCTCTACCTAAAATTTAAAATTTCAGGTTATTCAGAATGTTATCATCCACCAGATTTGGCATGGTAACCCTAAGAGAGGAATTAGCCTGCACCGCCCGGGTTATTGCCGACATGGCAGCGGGGTTCCTGGCCCAGCTCCGGCGCGCAATCCCATTATTAACATCCCAGTGAAGCATCTGGCTCAGGCGACGTTCACAATCCGCACTTCCATCCAGCACCATACCGAACCCGCCGTTGATCACCTCACCCCAGCCTACTCCTCCACCGTTATGAAGCGACACCCAGGTGGCACCGCGAAAACTATCGCCAATGGCATTTTGAACCGCCATATCGGCTGTAAACGATGATCCATCATAAATATTCGAAGTTTCCCTGAACGGAGAATCTGTTCCTGATACATCATGATGATCCCGTCCGATAACAACCGAG
>CAILAQ010000215.1 GCA_903832165.1 uncultured Bacteroidota bacterium
TCCGTGCTGATCGTCATGAAAAACAGGAATATTGAGCTCCTTGATGAGTCGCTGCTCAATTTCAAAACATTCCGGAGCCTTGATATCTTCCAGATTAATACCGCCAAAAGTTGGTGAAATAGCCTTAACAACTTCAATCAGTTTATCAGGATCCTTCTCATTTACCTCGATGTCGAAAACATCCACATCGGCAAAAATCTTAAAAAGCAATCCTTTGCCTTCCATAACTGGTTTTCCTGCAAGAGCACCAATATCTCCAAGACCAAGAACAGCGGTTCCATTACTGATAACAGCCACCAGATTTCCCTTTGCTGTATACAGATAGGCATCTTCCGGATTGGCTTCAATTTCTTTGCATGGAAATGCCACACCCGGCGTATATGCCAGAGCAAGGTCATACTGAGTACTATAGGGAACCGTTGGTACTACTTCAATTTTTCCAGGCCGACCCTTGGAATGGTACTCGAGAGCCGCTTCTTTTTTAATCGTTGCCATAACGGATAGATATTAAGGTTGTTCAGGGAACGAAAATATACCATCTGGCAATCAACACATATGACGGAACTCAGGAAAACAAGAATTTATCCCCGGCCTTTCATGAATCGTACTCCTATTTTCAATTCCACAAACTTGTAACTCAATGATTTCTTGATCCCCCACTGTGGATAGTAGGTCATACTGTAATCCAGTTCGGCATACGGATGAAAATTTGAAGAATTGTAATTATTAAGGCCGAAAGAAAAACGCGTCTGATGTGCAAATTGATGTCCGTCAACCCCTTTCTCTCCATAATTATTCAACATTAAGCCGTATCCAAAATAGGGCACCCAGCCCTTTTGTGCTTTTAGTTCATGCCGCACCGTCCAACCATAACTGATTACCCTGACTGCATTTGAAGAATCATTATCCGGCATCATCTGCGTGTAACCTAAAGGTATCGAGATATATGAAGCATGACCTCCGTGAAAACCCGAAAGCTGCCATGCATAATCAAGAAGAACCGAATATCCGTTTGAAGCCTTGTTGGTTATATCGGAGCCTGATATTCTCCGGTATCCTGCCTCCAGGCTGATCTGTTTAGGAACTCTTTTCATAATCGAATCCTGGCCCTGTGCCAGAAAAGGTAAAGCAATCATCAATACGATAAATATCCTTTTCATTATAAATTATTTTTGTAACGTGGGTTACAAAAGTAATTCAATTCTTATAATTCAGGGCTGCCTGTGTGTCTTTTCAGGATCAATATCGGAAAGAATGATTTCATATTCATCTGAAAATAGTCCAGGAGCACCCTCCCGAAGTGGTGCAATCGAAATATAGTTTTTTTGTCCGATGCTCAGTCTGACCAGGAATTTATCTGCACGATTCACTTTGAAAATTGTATCAAACTCCAGGCTATTGCTATTTTGTTTTCGGACTCCAATGATAATTCGATCAGCATTCACGTACCCTTCAGGCAGATGGACCACCACACCATCCGACTTAACTTCCATTGTTGAGGAGATCTTTTCCGGTGCCGAAGCTAGTAACCCTGCAACAACACCATTTAAAATAGTGTTTCTTGCCAGATAACCGGGATTAACGAATAAACTGTCGAGAATACCGTCAGCATTAATATCCTTGCCTAATACATCCATGGTTGTATGGTTACGGTCCGGAGCTTTACCAGTTCCGTTTCCATGCTCATTGGCAGATATAATTCTGACTGCCGTATAGCCTTTTTGCCTGAATGGGGTATGATCCCCTCCCCTTCCCGTCCTGTCCTCGCCGAGCATGATATTAATGATAAGCGGAGCAGATATATGAGGATTGATCAGTTCCTCCTGAACGTACTTCATATATCTGGCTAACTGCTTATGCGCAGAGTTGGCATATGGGTTGTTTCCAGATGAATAGGAGAAAACCCTCACATGGGTGCTATCCACGTGGCCACAATAAGGACAGGACGGCGGGGAGGAAGTCTTCCCGCAATAAATTCCCCCGACAATGTCGTTATTAAGCACTGTCCGGATCTTTACTCCTTTTGATGAAAGAAATTCCGCCCAGGCCTTTGCGCCGAAAAGGCCCTCATCCTCTCCGGTTGGAGTAGTGAAAAGTATTGTATGCCTGAATGAATATTTACTCATCACCCTGGCAAGCTCCATAACCAGAACAGTACCTGAACCATTATCATCGATTCCCGGAGTATAACCCACCGTATCACAGCGACCTTCGTTTCGCGTATCGAAATGGCCCTCTATGACAAGAATTTCATGATTTGAAGTATCCATGCCGGGAAGCAGGGCAAATGGGTTTTTATGATGTCCTTTAGAGCAGATATCCGCATCGAATTCCAGGTATCCGGTTACCAGCCTGTTATTGCTATTTTTACTTACCTGATCAAAACAGGAGAGAATCCAGGTACGGCAAGCTCCGATCCCGGTGCTAAGGCTTAGTGTATCTGATCCTGAATTCCGGTTATGAAATGTTTCCAGCTTAGTCAGCAACCTGATCTGCTCTGATTGATCAACACCGCGTATTATACCCATCCTAACCGAATCAGGTTGATCAATTACGGTCAGAGGCCGGTAATGGGAAGGATTATAATCACCCTGGAAAACCTTCAGCGCTTCAGGGTTACTGAGAAACATATTAGTCTGTGAATTTGCCTCTGTAAAGGCCAGCATCACCATTGCTGAGAGATAAACGAGGATCTTTGATTTCATGACTCACCGGTTTTAATGGGCACAGGTAATGTTAATTAAAAAAGAGGTTGATCATTACACTGCTTTTCATAAATTTAAAGTCCATAAATAAGTAAAAATGAAAACACGATTCACCCGTATTATTCTGATCTGCTTATCAGCTTTCACCTTGTTCCAGTGCACAACGGCACCGAAAATAATCACTTTTGGATCGTTGATAAACGACATGACAGATCCTCGCCTGCTTACGGAGTACCCCGAGCCGGCTTTTATCTGTAAGCAATTCAGCAGCTACGACAGGCGCACAATTGCTCCGGATCAGGAGGGTTGGTTTGCCAATGGCGATGCATCCTGGTTTGTAAGGGAAGAAACCAATGCAGGCCGGCGTGAATTTGTAATGATGGATGCTACCGGTCCCGGCGCGGTTGTCCGATTCTGGATGACCTTCGGAAATGAGAAGGCATATACCGGCACATTGAGAATATATATCGATGGGAAAACAACCCCGGAGATTGAAGGACCGGTATTGAAAATTATCAGCGGCGGCCAGCTGGTAGGTGAACCGTTAAGTTCTTCAGTGTCTCCCTTAACTGTGTATGCACAGAGAGGCCATAACCTGTATATGCCGATACCCTATTCAAAGCAGCTCAAAATCACGTATGAATGCCCCGCATTGGATCCGGTAAAACATAGCCCATCAGTTTATTACAATATTGATTACCGAACATACACTGCCGGTACAGAAGTCATATCATTTACGATGAATGACCTTAAAACATATGGTTCACAAGTGAGCCGGGTACAGAACGACCTGATGAAACTGAATCACACAGCTCCTGAAAAGGAAGTATTTCAAACTCACACTTTCAGCGCTGGCTCTGTTGAGGCCGGAAAATCTATCAGCATGGAACTTAAAGGTGCAGAAGCAATTTATTCCCTGTCGATGAAGATCAATGCTGAAAACCTGCCGCAGGCATTAAGATCAACTGTGCTCAGCATCACTTTCGACGGGGAGCGGACTGTTTGGTGCCCTGTCGGTGATTTCTTCGGCACCGGTTACCAGATCAGAAAAAATCAGACCTGGTATACTTCAGTGGATTCAACAGGTTTGATGAAATCGAATTGGGTAATGCCTTTCCAAAAAAATGCTGTCGTTGAGCTGATTAACTACGGAGAGCAGAAAGTAACCGTGGAATCGGGGGAAATTGCTACCGGCAAATACAAAGGGACAAAAAACTCCATGCATTTTGGCGCGGTCTGGCACGAATATAATGGAATCCAGACTAAAGGCTATTCGGGTGACTGGGTTAATGGAAATCATGAGGATATTAATTTTGTAACGCTGCAGGGACAAGGTGTTTATGCCGGTGATGCTCTTACCTTATTCAATACTGCCGATGCATGGTGGGGCGAAGGCGATGAAAAGGTTTTTGTCGACGGTGAAAAGATTCCCTCAGCGATTGGAACAGGTACTGAAGATTACATTGGCTATGCCTGGTGCAGACCGGAAATCTTCAGCCATTTCCTGATCGCTCAGCCTGATGGTTCCGGCAATTTCCATACCGGAATGACTGTAAACATGCGTCGCAGGATGCTGGATGCTGTTCCTTTCACCTCTCAGTTGAAATTTGATATGGAACTCTGGCATTGGGCGGCCACAAAAATGAATTATGCTGTGGTATCTTACTGGTACCTCAGGCCAGGTGGCAAATGCCTGATTGAACCCGACCCTGCAATCGTGAAAATACCCGTATCACTTAAGCGGGAAAACCTCTATCCTCCGGTACCTGATTTAGCCGGTTATCTTCAGGGGGAACATCTTCGGGTAGTGAGCGTTTCTGCCGGATCCTGGGAAGTCCAGAATTCATCGGAATGGGGCTGGTCAAATAATGGGCAGCTATGGTGGATGGACGGAGGAAACAAAGGCTTATTGAAAGCTGAATTTGAAATGGCTCAGGAAGGCGATTATACACTCACAGGCAATTTCACAAAGGCAGTTGATTACGCCGATTTTAAAATGATGATCAATGACCAGACTGTAAAAATGACTTTCATTGGATATCATAGCAAGCCAGGAAAATCTGTCATTACTGAATCCGTTAAGCTTGGGAAATTTCATCTCAAACAAGGAGTAAACACCTTACAATTCGAAATTATCGGAAAACAGCCCAAAGCCATCGATCGCTATATGGTTGGCATCGACTATATTAAGATCAGGACGGACGAATAGTCGGCAGTTGGCTGTCGTACCAAGCTTTTTGAGTGCAACTGCTTACTGCCTACTGCTTACTGCCGACATACTATAAGGCCTGTCTTCCGCTCTGATCCCGCGCGTTTTATTTGGCTCCTTACTCATCTCTACTACGAGTTTTCCGCCTTTGCGAATGTCTTCATGCCTGAGATAATTCCGGCTATAGGGGCTTCCATTCAGGCTCGCCTGATTGATGTAAACATTATCAACAACATTGTTTTTTGCCTGAATGATGAATTTATTACCGTTGTCAAGATTCAGCGTCACCTGGTCAAACAACGGAGAACCCAGCGCATATTCAGGTTGTCCCGGACATACAGAATACATGCCCATGGCAGAAAAAACATACCAGGCAGAGGTCTGCCCGTTGTCTTCATCGCCACATAATCCATCAGGATTTGGACTATACAATTTGTTCATGACCTCACGCAATTGATATTGAGCTTTCCATGGCTCGCTGGTCCAGTCGTATAAATAAATAGCATGCTGAATCGGTTGATTGCCATGAGCATACTGTCCCATTTTACCGTTTACCATTTCAGTAATCTCATGAATTTCAAATCCATAATATTTACAATCGAAAATCGGCGGCATCGAGAACACCGAATCCAATTTAGCAACAAAGGCCTTATCTCCACCCATCAGGTCTATCAGGCCCTGAGGATCCTGAAACACGCACCATGTGTAATGCCACGAACTGCCCTCGGTAAAGGCTCCTCCCCATGCTTCAGGAACAAATGGAGTCTGCCAGGTCCCATCCAGGTTTTTCCCTCTCATAAAATTGGTTGATTTATCGAAAAGGTTCCGATAATTTCCAGCCCGTGCCTTGAATCTGCTGATCTCTGCCTGCGGCCTTTTCAATTCCTGTGCCAGCTTCCAGATGGTAAAATCATCATAAGCATATTCAAGCGTTCGGGCAGCATTCTCATTCACTTTCACATCATAAGGCACGTAGCCGAGTTTATTGTAATAGGCTACCCCAAAACGGCCCACTGAATTCATCGGACCTTCATTCTCTGTGTTCTTCAGTATTGCTTCATATAAAGTATTGATATCAAATCCTCTGATCCCCTTGATATACGAGTCGGCAATCAATGAAGCTGAATTGCTCCCGACCATGCAATTCCGATGACCAGGCGAGGCCCATTCAGGTAACCAGCCGCTCTCTAAATAAGTATTTACGAGCCCTTCCATGACACGCGCGTCATGATCAGGGTATACCAGGGTAAAAAATGGGAAAACTGCCCGGAATGTGTCCCAGAAGCCGTTATCGGTATATAAATATCCGGGAAGCACTTTGCCGTTATACGGACTATAATGCATAGTCTTACCGGCCTCATCAAACTCATAAAACTTTCTTGGAAAAAGCAGTGTCCGGTAAAGAGCCGTGTAAAAAGTCACCTGCTGATCCCGAGTTCCACCATCCACCCAGATTCGATTCATCTGCTCATTCCACAAGGCGGCAGCCTTGACCTTTGTCTGTTCGAAATTATTGTCGGCAATTTCCCTTTTCAAGTTCAGTTCGGCCTGCTTCGGACTAATGAAGGATGAGGCAACTTTTACATGAACAGCCTGCCCTGCCCTGGTCTTAAACCTAAGGTATGCTCCGGTATGTTTTCCTTCGGCAGAGGTGGAGCTTTTCTGATTCTTGCCTTCCAGAACAGTTCCGTATTCCTCAAAGGGCTGATCAAATTCCATCACGAAATAATTGGCAAAGTTTTCCGGAACGCCACCGGAATTGTTTTTCGCATACCCCACAATCTTTCGCTCTTTTGGAAAAATCTCTACCGAAGATCCTTTATTAAAAGCATCCAGGATAATCCATGACTGATCATTTTCAGGAAAAATAAACCGGAACATGGCCGCCCGGTCAGTAGGTGTAACCTCAGCACTTATCTTGTAGTCCTGCAGAAAAACATAATAATAATCCGCCTTGGAAATTTCTGTTTTGTGGCTGAATTTCGATGCTCTTTTGTATTGGTCAGTATGGAGTTCACCGGTGATGGCCA
>CAILAQ010000216.1 GCA_903832165.1 uncultured Bacteroidota bacterium
GATGATATCGATATAAGCAGGGGCGATATGATTGTAAAGAAAGGCAACCTTCCATCTGTAAATCAGGAGATCGATATCATGATTTGCTGGTTCAACGAAAAACCACTCAATCCTGCCGGTAAATATATTATCCGGCACACGTCGCGTGAAGCCAGATGCCTGATTCGTGAAATTGATTTTAAAATGGATATCAATACCCTGGAGCATAACCGGAAAGATCTAACCATCGGAATGAACGATATCGGAAAAATCAGAATTAAAACCACTCAGCCCCTGTTTTTCGATTCCTACTTTAAGAACCGTATTACCGGAAGCCTGGTGTTGATCGATGAAGGCACATTTGAGACGGTGGCTGCAGGAATGATTATCTAGATCCGATTTATCATGGAAAGCACTAAATATCAATTCATCTGCCGAAATTGCGGACAGAAAATCGACGGATTCGGTCAATGGTTTGCCGATGGCCAGAAATGCCCGGAATGCGGTGGCAAATGGGTAGATGCGAAATATACAAACGGTTATCTGAAACTGCCCGACCTGATCAATAACCGGGCCGGACATCCGGACTCCATGTTCCACTATTTTGATTACCTGCCAATTAATGACCGGAATAACATTGTTACTGCCGGTGAAGGAGTAATCCCTGTCGACCATTGGAAATTTCTGGAAGATTTCGCCGAAGAGCACTATAACCTCGACCTGACGGTGCTTGCTTACCGCAATGACGACAATCCTGCCACAGGTACTTTCAAGGATGTTGCTGCCGCCGTGGTGGCCTCAGTACTGAAGGAAAACGGAATCAAGGAATATTGTGTCGCCAGTACAGGCAATATCGCCAATGCTTTTGCACATTATCTGGCACTCGCCGGGATCTCCTTAAATGTATTCATTCCTGATGACGCACTGAAAGCCAATGAGGCTGGTGTCGGATGTTACGGGCAGCGGGTTTTTCGGGTAAGAGGAGATTATTCTCTGGCCAAGAAGCTTTGTGCGGAATTCTCCGCCCGGTATAATATCCCAATGTCTGGCGGCAATATCGATCCTGCCAGGGTAGAGGGTAAGAAAACCCAGGTTTTTGAGTGGCTGCGCCAACTTGGATATCTCCCTGATGTCTATATTCAGGCATTGGCAGGTGGTACCGGCCCTATCGCCATCCAGAAAGGAATCGAGGATATCCGCCATCTGAAATTATTTGATAAAGAACCCAGATATGTCCTGGTACAGGCAAGCAAATGCAATCCAATGACGTTGGCATGGGATCAGGCGAAAGCTCAGGGATTCACTGAAGGTTGGAAACAGCGCTTTCCAATCATCGACAGTCCGAAAACATGCATTCCAACCCTCGCTAACGGAAATCCGCAGACCTACCCCATCCTGGCTAACCTCGTACACAATACGGGAGGCGAATTCCTGACTTTCAATGAAGAGATGCACGCAGCAGTGGCCCGCCTTGTTTCGTTTGAGTCATCGGTCCGTATTGGCCCTGCAGCTGCAATTGCCGTGGGAGGTTTCTTTGAGGCTTTGAAAACAGGCTCGGTAAGAAACGGTGAAAAGGTAATGATCAATATCGGTGAGGGCATTCAGCGCGCACCTGAGCTGCTCGAAAAAATGATCTATACCACGGAGAGCGTTCTTACTGTGGAGGAATGCAAACCTTTCAGTCGCCAGGATTACCGCCAGATGTTATATCAGCCTTTTCTTCCTTAACGGATATTAATTCCTGATCACCTTCTGTACACCGGCATAATGTCCATCCCTGAAATACCGGATGAAGTAAATCCCACTTTTCCAGGCAGTTGTCGGTATAATGATCAAATTTCGATTCGGTTCAGAAACGTCCGCAACAATCTGATTCAAAACATTTACCACCAACACTCTGCTGGCAGGCTGACTCATCTCGATGGCTAACCGCTCAGTAAACGGATTGGGATATGCTTTCACGCTGCTGAACCACAACTTTTCCTCAACTCCGGCATCTATATCAATCATTACATGGTATTCTGCTGTTGTACCGTCCTCGGCTTCCACCGTGTACGTAACCATCTTCGTATAGTCGTTCGGAGTAAGGCCGCTCATTTGCTCCACCAGACCAACAAATGCCTTTGCATCAGGAGATAAGCTAAAATAACCGACTAATGCCTTCAGCGATGTTCCAACCGGAACCTTAACGAAAATATCAGAACCGATTATCTGCCCCAGGGCAGGTGGTGTTAAATCATTAAAGCTGAAACCAAGAATGGTTTTGAGCTGACTGGCCTCTGTAATAATGCTGACAGCCAGACTTCTTGAGGAAACATTCCCATGAATATCAACAGCAAATGCCCTGTAATTACCTGGGAATAACTGACAGGTGCTGATCGGTACATCGAGATTATGATCCACCACTAACCCCTTCTGTCCCTTACGCGCCCCAACAGCAGATTCCAGTTGTTGCCTTGTACTGTGTGCCATTCCCTCCAGCAGCAAATAGATTAATCCACTGCTTTCGGAACTCTGTGCACTTATAAAGTGTGCCGGGGCATTCGACATGACCTGAGTTTGCATGAAAACATCCGGGGCAATGATATCCATAACAGTTATGAAATTGATCCCCGGTAATGACTTATTACCTTTACCATCAACAGCATAGGTGAAATAAACCCCCTGATCCAGCGCATAGGTCGATATCAGGATATCCGTATCAGACTGACTAACAATATTCATCCTGCCAAGACCGGCTTCTACAGCCCGATTAAGATCGGATACTGTTGCCTGAGGAGCATCGCTTCTGATGATATAAACAAAACCTGTTGGCTCATTACTCTGCATTACAGCATATTCGCCGGCATCGTTTGTCAAAAGCTGCGTTGTATTGTAAATCAGAGGAGCCTGTGTATCCGTTTCTACATTAACCAGTATGGTATAATCAATCGATGACCCATCCTGTGCGTAAATCTTGTATTTAACCGGATAGGTATAGTCGTTACGATCCGTTCCGCTGGTCTGAATTCCCAGCCCGTCGATATAGACTGTCGAGAATGGCGAGCTCAAAAATGTGGCACGCAGCGAAGTTATATCAGTTCGATCATTCACCACAACCGTTATTATTTTCCTGTTTTCATCAATCCCGCCCACACAAACCGGAATCAGATCCTCAAAAGCAAAATAGATGAAGGCCTTTTCGGAGCTGCCTCGTTCATTGACCACCGTTACCAGATATTCACTGAATAAACCACTTTCTGAGGTACACCGGTATACCAGCGGACTGCTGAAATCATTTTGTGTTACACCACTCTCCTGTGCAACCCCTCCAACACTCACAGCTGCAAAAAGCGAATAAGTGAATGTCGGTTTCAATCCGGTCAGCGAAGCGCCGAAAGGAACTACGGCTTTGATCGTCTTTGCAGATTCATTGATAACAGCCACCACCTCAGACGTAAATTCCTGAAATGAAAAAGCGAGGATCATGTCACCATTCAACGCATTATTTTTCAGGACAATAACCTGATAATCCTGCCTCAGGTTATCCTCAGCCTCTACGGAAAAGATTCTTACGTAATTAAAATCATTCACCGTAAGGCCTGATTGCTGGTAAACTTCGCCAATCCATACAGTTGATTTTTCCGAAGTGGTAAAGGTGGCCACCAGATGCGAACGATTCGTACTGAAAGGGACATGAACGGTAATTGTCTTTTCAGCTTCATTGATCACCCCCTGACAGGGAACCGGTAACTCCGCGAATCCGAAAGACAGGAATTTTTTGCCGACATTCGGCCCTGGAATCACAACAACGCTATAAAAGGTTTCCGAATTATCCTCAGCAATAACAGTATAAATAACAGGCTGCGTAAAATCATTCGGGGTGATCCCGGTAATCTGTGTAGCTCCGCCAACTCGGGCAAAAGCAAAAGGAGAAAGGGCGAATTTCGCAATCAGCCTGCTCAGATCAGTCTCTCCGGGAACCCTGACAATGATCGTCATTCTGGCCTGGTCAATCACTCCCACAGCTTCCCTTAATA
>CAILAQ010000217.1 GCA_903832165.1 uncultured Bacteroidota bacterium
CGGCCTCGTCGTCCCGAACGACGCGCGCTAACCGGACTGCGCTACACCCCGTAGCGGGGGCAAATGTAGTTGTTTTTCCTCAACAAACAAAGCAAAAGCTACACGTAGCTTTTCATGATTTCGGTGAGTAGTTCCTTACCCAGATCCGATGCGATATGAATTTTAGCAGGGTCAACCCTAACGTGGTTAAGATATTGCATCTTCAGATAATCGCCATCCCGGTATTCGGGCACCACTCCGCTGAGGATGAATTCCAAACCGGTCAGCCGATCCGACAAAACAGCTGCAGCAAGAGAATCGACAGGCATTTCAATATAAATTACATCAACCTTGTTCAGGCAAAACTCCTTGAGCTGTTGCCTGATCTGACCCAGGGCATCTTCACCCACCGAGGATACAGATATCATGGCTACGTTCAGGTCCGGCTTAAAGACGCTGGCTATCAGGGATTGGGTTTCTGCAACCGGGAGGTTTACAGAGGTGTCTGCCATAACTACATCGCGCCTCATATCAAGGTTGTCATATACTTTTTTCAATATAGGAAAGAATTTCTCGCAGATATAAACCGTACGTTGAGGCTCCGGACTGGTTTTCAGATAATAGAGCACACAGGCCTGCCGCTGTCCCGCAAGCTGATCATTGTTAATCTTCTTGAAGGTCCATTTCTCCTCGATAAAGGCCAGCATGATGCCGGTTTCCCTGGCACCGAGCGATATATTACCCTGCTGTGAAAATGTATGTATGGTAACCGCTTCGCTGTAGAGCCCGTACATTCCGATACCGGCACCGTAATTCCTCAGGAAATTTTTCATGCTCTTAAAGAGATTGTGGCCCCGGTAGCGGGGATCCACCATGGCCGCACCGGAGTCGGCCACCTTAGCCCCGGCATGCTCGAAATAGAGGCTGAGATTACCCACCACTTCGTTTTGAGCATTGATGGCGACTGCGCAAATCAGCAGGCCATCGGCCAGGAGTTCACGGATCTTTTCAGGGAAGTAGTAAAATGAAACATAACTGTACCCGTATGCCCGGTATACCAGTCTCGAGAGCATCTCGGCATCATCAGGTGAGATCAGGCGGATCACCGGTATATCGGTCGCCGGCACAGAAGGCTCGGGTTCTTTTTGCTCCTGCTCATCAGGGGCTGTCATGCCCGGTATGTCTTCTTCAGGCAGGTATTTCACCAGCTCGAGGCGCTTCCCATCTTTGCCAAGGTTGATAAAACGGAATTCATCGGCGAGGTTTTTCATCAGCAGGATGCCGAGTGCGCTCTGCTCGGATTTCTCCAGCATGCGAAAATCCACCGGGATTCCCTTGTCTTCGATCGAGATAATAAACTTTCCCGGCTGATAAATGATTTTCACATCAATCGTACCGGCCTCCTCTTCACTGAAGGTATTCTGGATGATGTTCAGAATGGCCTCTTCCATGATCAGCTCGATTTTCTGAAGCTCTGAATCGGAGAATTTAAAAAAACGGGCATACGACACGGCAAATCCCTGCGCCTGCGGAATGAAATCTTTATCAGATAAAATGGTCAGCCTGGCGATAAAGTCACTCTGAAGAATTCTTTTATTTATCATATTGTTAAAATCTATTGAGTCTCATATCAAATTCTGAACCGTCGATCAACTATTTGAGGAATATCGTTGGTTAAAGATTTCTTAAATAGTAAAAATCGCACGAAAAGTGTCCGGTATTTCCCATCGAATGAGGAATCTGCTTAAATCCAAGATGTTCATATAATCCACGGGCGGCATGCATTTGTTCGATCGTTTCAAGATATATCTGAGTATAACCAAGCTTTGTGGCCTCATCAAGGCAAAGCTGCAGCAATCGCTTACCCAAACCCAAACCCCTGGCTTCCGGCCGGAAATACATCTTCACCAGTTCGCAGGTATCCTGCTCACCAGGCAATGGCGCAATCCCCGCACCCCCCAGAACCATGCCACCCTCCC
>CAILAQ010000218.1 GCA_903832165.1 uncultured Bacteroidota bacterium
GTATCTGGATATACATTATATGGATAATTACAAAATCTTCACCTTCAGTCCGGTGAACTATCCCAAGCCTGCGGAGACCATCGCGGAGCTGAAGAAAATGGGTTTTAAGGCGGTGATGGTTTTTGGAACGACATGAATGAGCCGGCTGCCTGGGGCCAGAATATTCCCGACCTGGTACAGTTTGATTATGATGGACTAAAATCAACGATGAGCCAGGTGCACAATATTTATGGAATGCAGATGGTCCGATCAACCTATGAGGGGGTGCGGAAACTGAAGCCCGACTTGCGGCCGCTGACCATTACGCGGGCCACTTATGCAGGCGGACAGCGGTACTCCACCATCTGGACCGGCGACAATGCCTCCTATGATGGCCACATGTTGCTGGGATCGAGGCTGGTGAACAGTCTGGGGGTATCGGGATATCCTTTTGCCGGTCCGGATATCGGAGGGTTCATTGGCGAACCTTCCAAAGAGCTGCTCACCCGATGGTTATCTGTTGGAGTGTATACCCCGTTTATGCGCATGCATGTTGATTATGACCATAATTACCGCGAGCCCTGGATCTATGGCAAGGAGGCGGAAAAGGTCAACCGCGAGCTGATCAGCCAGCGCTACCGTTTGCTGCCGTACATCTATTCCACCGCTTTTGAGGCTGCCCAGAGCGGTTTGCCCGTGAGCCGCACCCTGGCTATCAATTACTCTTTTGATGATCAGGTGTATAAATCGGACTATGAAAACGAGTACCTGTTTGGCGATAATATTTTGGTAGCTCCGGTGGTGAGTACCCAGCAATATCTGAAAGTTTATCTCCCGGAAGGTGGCTGGTATCGCCTGTCGAATGACACGTATTACGAAGGTGGCAAAGAAGTAATTGTGGAGGCGCCGCTGAATGATCTGCCTGTTTTTGCCAAAGCAGGAGGCATTATCCCGATGCAGTCGGTTATCCAGAATACAACTGAGAAGCCTGATGGTACTCTGCTGGTGCATATTTACAGGGGCGATCAGCCAACATCATTCAATTATTATGAGGATGACGGGGTTTCTTATGCGTTTGAAAAAGGAGCTTACTGCAAACAGACATTTACTTATGATCCGGCGAAAAAGGAAATCGGAATAACAGGTGAGGATGGAAACTTTACGAGTAAATTCAGTAAGGTTAAGTTGATTTTACACGGGTTTCCTGCTATTGCAAAAATCAGGATAAACGGAGTTCTGGCTGCTGTTGCAGGGGAGCCCGCTCCATTGCAGTCTGTCGTTTTAGACTGGTCGCAAAAATCGAGTTTAGTACATTGGGAGTAAATTATGCAAACCTATATTTCAATTTTGAGGGGTATCAACGTCAGCGGTCAGAAAATGATCAAGATGGATGCCCCGACGGATATGGCCGGACAAAATTATCAAACGGCTTTTTGGAGAGTAAGCTGAAAGTTTCTGCTACTACCCGGAACTGGAAAACAGTTACTGTACTTTACCGAATAGCTCAAGAAATTTAAAATAAAACGATAATTAATATTTGTTTTATTTTACGCAATGACTATTTTTGTCGCAGGTTAAATTTTATCCACAACGAAGATGAGGCTCTTTCGAATTTCAAAAATGCTTGCTGTCCAGATTGTATTGTGGCTCACGATCTTTTTTTCCGGTGAAGCCCTGATATACCACATTCGCTGGTTTGTCCCATTCCTGACTACCCAAATGAGCTATATTGTTCCAGCAGGCCATGCCCCGCTGGTCTGGTTTATAGTACAGATTTTAAGCGACAGCGTCTTTTTATATGTTGGATATTTATTGATCAGGTTGTTCAGAAATTACCAGCGAACCGGGTTTTTCGATGAGAAAAGTCTTAAGGTTTTTAATGGGGTGATACTCTCCTGTATTGCACTGGCAGTTCTTGGTGCTGTACAAACCCTGTTCAATAATTGGAACGAGGTCCACATTAATCAGTGGAATTCATTGGAGGCCATCAGCAATTTGCTGTTCAGGTCATTCACGAATCTGATCGTTTTCCGGGAGCCGCAAACCATGTATTTCCTTTTAGCGATAATCCTTTGGGCAGTAAAGCAATTTGTGACCAAAGCCCTGTTTGTTAAAAGTGAAAATGAGGCATTTATCTGATTATGGCAATAATTATTAACCTCGATGTGATGATGGCTCGGCGCAAGATGTCGCTGAATGAACTTTCTCAAAAAGTTGGCCTGACCACCGTGAATCTGTCGATTCTGAAAACAGGCAAAGCCAGGGGAGTCAGGTTTGCAACTTTGGAGGCCATCTGCAAGGTGCTGGAATGCCAGCCCGGCGATATTCTGGAGTTCAAGGAATAGGTGCAAAAAACTCTCTCCAATTGAAAAAACAGGCCCGATTTTATTAGGAATAGTTAACTTTATAGGCTGCACAACCGCAAAGAAAACTATCAATAATAAATATTCATATGAATTCTGATTTTACCATTTCGAGCTACCTGGTAAGCCGCCTGCAAGAGGTTGGCATTAAGCATCTCTTTGGCGTTCCGGGCGATTATGTCCTGGATTTTCTCGATGAAGTCATTGCCAGTCCGATCAAATGGGTAGGCACTTGTAACGAATTGAACGCCGGATATGCGGCCGATGGATATGCCCGCATGAATGGTGCCGGTGCCGCTGTGGTAACTTATGGGGTGGGTGGCCTGAGTATTCTGAACGCTGTTGCCGGTGCCTTTGCCGAACAGGTTCCAATGATCGTCATCAGCGGTGCCCCGGCAAGCACACGCAGGGCTTCAGGCGCTATGGTTCACCATCTGATTTCGCATTACGATATGCAGCTCGATATCTATAAGAAGATTACTGTTGATTCGGCTATTCTTACCGATCCTGATACCGCACCGGATGTAATCGACCGGATAATCAAGAATTGCATTTTCCGCAAACTCCCTGTTTACCTCGAGATTCCTGCCGATCTGGCGAAAGCTCCGTGCCGCAAGCCTGGTGATCTGCGAATGTTCAAGACCGTTACCTCCAATCCTGATAGCTTGAAGGAGTGCCTCACTGAGGTTGCCGACCGTATTAATAATGCAGAGAACCCCCTGATTATCGCCGGGGTTGAACTGCTTCGACAGAACCTGGGTAAGGAAACCCTCTACCTGGTTGAAAGTACAGAGATCCCATTTGTCACCATGCTGGCCAGTAAATCGATATTGCCTGAGCTGCACCCGCAGTTTGCCGGCATTTACCAGGGCGGATGGAGCCGCGAATCGGTGCGCAAGCAGGTGGAGGATTCGGATTGCCTGATATCACTTGGCGTTTGGATCACCGACCTCGATACGGGCATGTTCAGTATTAACCTCGAAAATCGGAAAATGATCAGTGCCGGCGATGGCAAAGTTTCAGTCGGGAATCATTCCTACTCGGGCATTCAGTTGCAGCATTTCATCAATTTCCTGCTGCCACTCATTAAACCGCGCGATCTGAAGAATTCACATCCGCATGAGATGGCTCCGCGTAAGGGAACATTTGTGCCGGAGAAAGCCACAATTCTAACTGCAACCCGCCTGTATGAGTGCATCAATTCCAGCCTGGAAGATGATATGGTCATGCTCTCAGAACCAGGCGATGCTTTCTGCGCAGCCCCTGAGTTTCATATCGAGGAGTCGGATAATTTTATCGTTCAGAGCTACTATTGCTCTATCGGTTTCTGCACCCCGGCTGCCCTCGGAGTATCCCTGGCACGTCCCGACAAGCGGCCGTTCATCCTTACCGGTGACGGAGCCTTTCAGATGACCGCCCAGGAAATTTCGACCATTATCAGGGAAAAACGCCCGGCAATTCTGCTGGTTATCAATAACGATGGCTATCTGATTGAGCGCGTGTTGCATGAAGACGGGCCATATAATGATATCCAGATGTGGAACTACTCCAAACTTTCCGAGGTATTTGCCGGTGGCGATTTTGTGATCGGCAAGAGAGTAACTACCGAGGAGGAACTGGATGAAGCCCTCAAAATCGCTGCAGCAGCTAAAGACAAGCTCGTAATCATCGAGGCCGTTCTGCCGAACCGCGATTATTCCGCCGGTCTGCAGCGTCTCGGAAACGCTTATCGCGGCAAGAAATAGGGAATTAAGGGCAAGAGGGCAAAAATTATAGATTCGAATTCAGAGTTCCGAATTCCGAGGTGATAGATTCAAGTCAGCATGCAAGTATCGCTTAAGGTTTGCCTTTTTGCCTTTTTGCCCTCTTGCCTTAATTCCTATTTATAAGTGCTCTGACCTCTTCGGCTGTTGGATCCACGGCAATTACCATTCCATTTTTGTCGAC
>CAILAQ010000219.1 GCA_903832165.1 uncultured Bacteroidota bacterium
GTCCTTCGCTGAAGCTGTCGTGATTGCATCCGGTTGGATCAGTATAGGTGAGGTCGTTGTTGGCGAATGAACCGGTTTCGGTATTGCTGCGGCGGATTCCGAATTTCTCCGGATTCAGCCCAACCGGACTGTGTGCGGTGAGGGCAAAGTGGTGCCAGAAACCCGACTGAACCAGCCCGTGTTCAAACAGCTGCCGCACAACTTCCATCGAATCAATGGTTTCCTGCGCTGTTTGGGTGGGGAACCCATACATCAGGTAGGCATGAACCATGATACCGTTTTCGGTAAAATTTGCCGCTACCCTCGTCACCTGCTCAATAGTAACTCCTTTGTTGATAAGGCCCAGCAGCCGGTCGGAGGCAACCTCCAACCCGCCGGAAATGGCAATGCATCCTGAAGCTTTAAGCAGGGCACAAAGTTCTTCGTTAAAGCTCTTCTCAAACCGGATGTTGGTCCACCAGGCTACAGTAAGTTTTCGGCGGATAATCTCAGTCGCCAGTGCACGTAAAAGTGCCGGGGAGGCTGCTTCATCCGTGAAGTGAAAGCCGAACTGCCCTGTTTGCCTGATGATCTCTTCAATCCGGTCGCAGATCAGCGGAGCGGTGTTGGGCTCATACCGCCTGATATAATCAAGCGAAGTATCGCAAAACGTGCATTTTGCCCAATAGCAGCCATGAGCCAGGGTAAGCTTGTTCCATCGCCCGTCGCTCCAGAGCCGGTGCATCGGATTTACCACCTCAACCACTGAAATATATTTATCCAGGGGCAGATCGGAATAATCCGGGATGCCCAATAGCATTTGCGGGATATCGGCCACTGTTGATGCATCGATATAGGTAACCCTGCCTTCCTGAAGCGTAAATGTTCTTTTTAAATTCGTTGCGCCAGTCTCCCCGTCGAGATGCAGTATCAGCTGTTCCAGTGGCGCCTCTCCATCGTCGAGGATAATATAATCGATGAAGTTGAATACCCTTGGATCAGTCAGCGACCGGAGCTCTGTGCCGGCAAATCCACCGCCAATAACAGTTTTAATGTCCGGACGGTTATTACGTATCCATTGCCCGCACCGGAGTGCAGAAAATAAATTCCCCGGAAATGGAACCGAAAATCCCACCACGGATGGCTTATATAGATCCAGTTTTTTCTCCAGTAACCCGGTCAGCAAACGATCGATAAGGCTGTTTTCCTTTCCAAGCTCTATTTCCAGTTCATCAAATGTGGAGGCCGATCTCCCCAGCCTTTCAGCATAGCGGCTGAACCCGAAATGCGGATCGATTGCCTCCGTGATCAGGTCCGACAGGTCGTCGAGATACAGCGTGGCAAGGTGCTTCGCCTGATCCTGGATCCCCATGGTGCCAAAGGCCCAGTCAAGATCTTCCAGATCCTTGAATCTGGAGGCTTCCGGAAGGTAATTCCCTTCACAGATCAGGTATGCCAGCGAAGGATTTTTCCCCTGCAGAAAACTGATCACCGGGCCGATGGTTCGGATGTAATCATCTTGCATACTAATGATCCTTCGTACATTCTTCGATAGTTTACCCTTGCTGGTGCCGGTTTCCCTGAAAAGCGAGGTTAATCCTTCGGAGGAAAAAAGTTCCAGGATGACTTCAATCCCAAGATCGGCCTGGTTCGACAGTATATTCCGTGTATTCAGAAATCCTTTCAGATAGGCGGTTGCCGGATATGGTGTATTCAGCTGAGTAAAAGGGGGCGTTATGAGGAGGATCGAATTGGCCAAGGGATTATTTATTTAGTTTTTTGCTCATCTTATCTGCAATACTGTAAATCTCAACCGCTTTTCGCGAAGTATAATCTGTGAGAACCTGAATCGCCTTTCGCGGATCTTTTTGATAAATCCCCACCACCTTTTCTTCAAAACGGTCCTGAGCACGGAAATTTGTTTTCTCAAAAGTCTGCCAGATTTTTTGAACGGGTTTGATGAATCTGCCATAATCCTTATCCACCGAATCCACCAGGGAAACGAACGTCCTGAAAGCATGGGGTTTGCCATCACTCTTTCTGTGTGCCGGATCGAAATGGTTTTTTAAGGCCGTCTCATTACCGTCCTTGGCATAAATTGCCGGCAGACTGGTCATGGCGGGATACCAGGCTGTATAGGCCTGAGTGCACGGACGAAATGGGGCGATCCAGGCCACCGTGCCAATTTCAACCGGTAACCAGGCGCGCAAGTGAGCCACCACACTGTACTGGCTGCCGCCTGAACAGATCGTTCCGCTGTTTAATCTGTGCGGATTTCCTTTTGTATAGTTTTGTGATTTATCAAGCTCCGTTCCCTCGTAATGATCTCTTAAAACCTGCATCACATCTTCTATTACTGCTTTTTTCTCCGGTTTGAACGAAAAGGGAAGGACTCCATTAACGTCGTATTTTCTTCCCGACAGGAGTTCAATCCCCCTCCACATCCGGTGGATATTATCCGGATGGGTGAGTGAGCCTGGATTAGAATATGCTTTTGTAAAAACGAATGCTCCGTCAGTCTGCTGATTATACCATCCCCTCCCGATGGCGTAGTCAATAATATCGGGAGATCCGAGAAAATTGAGGGTATCAGCCAGATTCACCTCCCGGATGGTGAAGCTGTTTGGGATCACCGCAATTTCATCATCAGGCACCCTCACCGCAACCCAGTGTTTTCCGTTGACGACATTCATTATCCATCCTTCCCTGGCATCGGCAATGATATAGGTTCTTCCTGAGGAGGCATAGCCGAATTCATCAATCAGCCTGCCGGCAATTTTTACCCCTTCTCTGGCGGTGAGTGCCCTTTCGGCCACGATCCGTCGAAGCCAAAACACAATTCCCCCGTCTTTCAGCTCGGGATGGTCTTCCCGCGATGGGCAACCGTCGGATCCGATAAATACGCCGGGTTCGTTGATGTAAGTATCACAGCAATCACACACGGGCAGATTGATCCATAAATATCCGAGAGTGTGCTCAGTCTGGGAAGTTTTTCCTCCGGTGTTAAACAGGATCTCTTCTCCCGGCTGATGATCCCTGGCGGCGACTTTGTAATAATTGACCAGCTCCGTTCCGGTATCTTCAGTATGGGCGACAATGACTGAGCCGTCGGCCGAAGCATTTTTACCCACTACCACTGAATAACAATCCAGCTTTTGGTTGTAGCTTTCCTGCGCAGCAACCCTGTCGCGCACCCTGCAGACCAGCCGGAAAGGCTCCATCAGCCCGCAATCGTTCAGGTAATAATCCGATCCCGGTGGTTGCCTGGCCGGACCTTTTATCCACGAATGCGGACCAATGATCCAATCATCGCCATTGTCGTGGAACGGACCAAAAGTGTTTTTGAGACTTCCGGTCACTGTAACCGAAATTTCGTTTTTGCCCGCTTTAAGATATTCCGTCACATCCAGTTCATGTGGCTTCCAGGCTATGATTCCGGCAGACCTGCCGTTCACCAATACTTCTGCTACTGTTCCCTTCCATTCCCCGAGTTTAACCTGGTAAAATGCGCCTTCTTTCATGTTTACATCAAATGTCATGGAATAAGCCACCTTCCCGGGATAAAAGGGCAGCCCGGCAGCTTTCCATGATCCGGTTGAATTGATATCGCCCGGGAATATTTTGAATCCTTTTTCTGAAGGTTTAACCAAGAAATCTCCCAGGAGGTACACAGGCATGAGTTCGGCCAGTATATGCATCCGCGGAGCAATCAGTTTCAAAATATTCTCCCCTGATTTCAGGTAAGGCCCGATGGCATAAACGGCAAAATTCTTGTCGATCCAGTATTTGCCCGGAGTTGCCGGCACCTCATTACCATTGACACTAAGGCTCCATATTTCCGGGCGCTCTGCCACAGCACGTATTTGTCGGGCTGCATCCGGATTAAGATCCCCACTGATGTTAAAATGATAAGCTACTTCAAATCCCGGCTTTCCTTCAAACAGAGTATCGAGTTTCAGATAGTTTTTCCCGTACTGAATCTTGTGCTGCCAGGGATTTCCCATATCAATTCCCATTTCCTTATACAAACCGATGGCTGCATCCATAAAGTAAATATCTTTCTTTTCAGATGTGGCCGTTTTTAAATCCAGGTAATCCATGACAAGCACATTGTCTGATTCCCTTTTCACCAACAATGGCGTGGCGTTTACGATTTCCGTTCCCGTTCCTGATAGGGGCAGATATTCAGGTTCGTTGAGTTTTTTGTCAGTGACGGCAAACAAAAGACTTCCTGCCGGCTCCAGCTTTACTGTAAATGAAACGCCCCCATTCACCTTGTCAAACGGATAGCTGTATATCTTCCCTGTGACGAGATCAAGGCAGGATACATATTTCCCCTGCATAGTTACCGCTGCTTCAGCTGGCTTTGTTTTATTCGGATTGGCTATGAAAAGCAGCTGGCCATCATTCAATATCCTTCGCTGGTGATAGAGTGTCCCGTTGCGGGTAATATCATCAAGAATGAAATTCTGATTCCGTAGCAGTTTTAATGCCACCGGATCATCGGGGCTGCTGCCGGTCACCCAATTATCCCCCGCCTGCACTTTCATTTCATCCGCTGCCGAGGAAATCTCACCGTCAACCAGCGGAATACTTTCTCTGAAGGCCAGTATTTTGCCACCGTTTTTAATGTACTTTTCCAATAGTATTAATGTTGAGCGGTCGATGTTTTCCATTTCGGCGGGAATCACCACCAGCGAATAATCGCGCTTACCCACAGTCAGCGACTGCTCCTTAACACTACCCATCCGCCTAAGTACATTCTCTGATCCAAGATCATATTCAACATGCTGCTGCTCGAGCTGATACACAAATTTTTTAAACCCATTCCCGATTTCACCGATCCTGGGATTGCTGACCTTCCTCGAGAAATACATCCAGGCGGTTGTGTTGGGTTGAAGAATAAGGGTCTGATTGATCTGTTCACCGGATGCCATAGCCATGCTGACCCGCCCGAGATAATCGCCCATCCATTTGTACTGTTCCCACCAGGGCTCATGGTAAGTGAATGAAAGCGGATAATCGAATTTTCGCACCCCGTTGAGTGAATAAAAAGATAAACAGAGGTTCACGGAATTCACTCCCAGTGCAAACTGCCAGTCGGCCAGCCGTTTCTGTTCGCTGAAGGTCATGTCCCAGCCGCCTCCGCCATAAGTTTCGCTCAGGGTTCGTTTGGCTCCCGACTGATTGGCAGCGCTGCGCAATTCCCGTATGGCCCTGTCGTTCCCGAACTGACCGCCTAAACCTGCGCTGTCCAGCCGGAAACCGAGCATATCAACCCCCGGCATCTGGTGCCAGGTATAGAAGGCCAGCTCATCGATCCCGTCAGTCGGCACCGGCCAGCCGTGTTCCCAGTAATGGCCCGTCCATTTTAGGTTATTAGCCTTACAGTATTCATACCAGGGCTTCGACCAGCGTTCAATGAAAAGATCGAGCAGCAGTTCATAATAATCATGCCTCACTTTTCTCCAGTTTCCGGTTTCCTCCACAATTGATGGCAGGCAGATCCTCAGGTCGTATCCCCATTTTTTCAGGAAGGCATCCCAAAGATCGGGTGTCCACCTGATGATGGCTCCGCCTGAAAGGGCAGCTTCCAGGTTAGGCTCATCGGTGAAAATTCCCGCCAATGTTTTGCCGAAGTCCTGCCGGTTCTTCTCCTCATAACCCTTCATGGTGATTTCGAGAAATTTTTCCGTCACCCCGGGATAAAGCAGGTCAACATAACTGTATCCGCCGTACCACCAGGATTTATCCGGATAGGTCTTTCTGAAAATATACCAGTTGCCAGCCTTTCCGTTTTCTTTTGCAGCCTCTTTGGTTACCTCCCTAAACTGGTCGCCCTCCTTCTTTAAAACAACCGCCACGGTATCGGAAAGAACCACCTTTAAAACCTCCTGTTTCTCCATGGCAAGGCCGGCACCATGCTTGTAGGAATCGGGCATCTGGGCAGGTACATGGCCTCCGGCAAAACCGGAGGGGTAAGAGTTTTCATCATAAATCCATACCTGCATGCCAAGCTCCTTCCCTTTCTGAACGGCGTGATCAAACATGCTCTGCCACTCTTCCGAGAGATACTCCGTCAGCAATCCGGGTCGCGGATGGACGAAGACTCCACCGACACCGGCTTTCTTAAATTCTTCTAGCTGGAAGTCAATGCCTTCAGCGGAGATCTTTTCGTTCCATACCCAGAAAGGAATGGCCCGGTATTCGGCTGGCGGATCGGCAAACCGATCGGTGAATGTCTTTATGGTATCAACCCTTTTTTCCTCGGGAGCCTTCTTGCAGGAGAGCATCACCGGAACCAAAAGGATCAGGATTGATATGATGTTTTTAATCTGTTTTTTCATGGCTATTGGGATGATGGATTCATCGGGTAGTAAGTTTTATAGCCCATGCATGGCCGCAGGGAGGTTTCATCCGTGCCGACTGTGGGATAAGTATTTCGGTTTGGCCATTTCGGGTTTCGCCTTTCTTCAGTTCTCCAAATCCTATCAGGTTTATCTTTATAGCTTTTTCTGCAAGATCAACCGGTATTTGTACTTTTTCGGGTATGGCTGCCTGGTCATCTGCAGCAAGTACAATGGCATAAACCGTGCCATCGCGTCTGACTGTAAATACACAATTGCCAGATTCATATGGACTTATCGGACGAGTTTCGTAGATTGCCTCACCATTAACCTTGAACCAATCTCCCATCTCTTTCAGGCGCTCATAGATGATAGGATTGAACTTGCCTGAACCGTCGGGCCCGATACCGATCAGGTAGTTGCCGTTTCTCGCAACGATCCGGCACAGATTCCGTATAAGCGTTCCGGTGCTTTTGAACTCATCATCCGGTTTATAGGCCCAGGAGGTTCCCATGGTCATGCAGGTTTCCCATGGATAAGGTAGAAAATGATCCGGAATCTCTCCCTCTGGCGTGATGTAATTCTCGTTTACACCGCTCACCGTTCGATCCACAACAATGAGCCCTGGCTGATGCTTCCGCGCCATGGCTGCCATGCCGTTCATATCAATGGCGGCATTGGGCGGACGAACAGAGCCGCCATCAAGCCAGAGAACATCCTGCGGGCCGTAGGCGCTCATCAACTCCTCAACCTGCTTCCAGGTGAATGCCCTGAATTTTTCCCACTGCTCCGGTCGATCGGAGGGATTATAGTTGGGACCCTGACCGGTTCCGGGTCCAAGGTCAGGAGCCCAGTAATACGGACTGTTCCAGTCGGCTTTCGAAAAATAGATGCCGGTACTGAGGCCCTGCTTTCTGAAAGCATTACTCATCTCACGGGTCACATCCACCTTTGGACTGGAGTGATATGGGCATTTTTCCGAAGTGATCCTGTAATCAGTGGTACGGGTATCCCACATGCAGAAGCCGTCGTGATGCTTCGACATGACCATTACATATTTCACGCCTCCCTCCTTTGCTGCCGCAGCCCACCTGCCGGGATCGAAACCGGTTGGATTAAAGGTGGTTACCAGATTTTCATATGCTTTCACATAGGCACGGTCGTCAAGGGCAGCATATTCCTTCGGCCGGTTGTTCCACGGATGCCTTGTGGTGACCAGACTCCACGACTCAACGATTCCCCACTGGCTGTAGGTGCCAAAAGTGATGAGCAGGCCCAGCTTCCTGTCCTGCCACTCAGCCAGCTTTTTCAACACGGCCGGATCATCCGGCATGACCCAATCCTTGCTGGGCTTGAAGGCTCCAAAAATGCCACTCACAGCCTTTTCCTGAGCGGCCAGGGGCAGCAAGAAACCGGTAAACACGAACAGAATAATTATTTTCTTCATTGCTTTTTGTTTTATTTTTTCTGATACAGATCCAGTTGAAGGATGCCGGGTGCATCCACGAGCAGCCTGACCGAAGTGGCCGTAAATGTTTTGATGGCACGGGCGTAAATGGTTCCATATATCCGTCCGCGGTGCACCGTTTCCCAGGCTCCGCTCCCTAGCCGGGCCTGCAATTCAAATTCGCTGTACTTACCCCTGACATGACCCGGATTTTCGATGGTAAACTCCATACTACCAATCTGATGTGGGGAGTCCAGATTTGCCGTCACCGAAAGCCGGCCGTCGGATTCCCGCTGTTGCTGGAGTTTCTTTCCGGCCGTCAGGGATCCTGCCGAAGGTTTGGCCAGGGCAAGCTCCCCAACCGGTTTGTCAAATACCAGCTTAACAATGGTATTCAGTGTATCTGGGGTCCCTGTCAGCAACCATCCTTCGCCATCCTTGGTCACCAGGATGTTTCCAGTAATGGATTCCGATGAAATCAGGTTCCGGGGGATCGCTGAAAGCCTGATGCCTTCGCGAGGCCAATCCGGAACATGGACATACACGGTATTCCCGTTGAATACGCTGTTTCTCCAGGGGCCGGCAAGGCAACCCTTCAAGGTATACCCGTATTTCGATATCCATTCACCGGTCACCGGCCCTGCCACAGGCTCACCGTCGAGCATCGGCGGAAGGCCGAACAGGTAGTTCCGGTCGGCAAGCGCTACCTCCACCAGGTTCCGGATTCGCCAGGATAGCGAGGTGCAATCGACGATGTCCGACCGCCGGGATTCCGGTGTCACCTTCAGCACGCGCACTTTTCCCTGGTAATACTTACAATCAATGGTAGTGTTACCCGATGCATGCAGACGGAATGATACGTCCCAGTTCTCCGGCCAGGCAGGAAGCAGATAAACCTTTCCATTTCCTTCCTGCAGCAGCATGGATTGCAGGGCATTGGCGCTTACGCCGCCATGATCGTTATCGGGCGTGTAATCCATCTTGGTTTCCCAGAATCCCGGAAATCTGGCTCGGGGATGGCCGGGAACAGGCGGTTCCATATCGGCATTTTCATAGGTGAAATTGGCAAACCGGTCATTGAAATTGATGCTCACCAGTCGAGCCGCTTCCCGAGGCAAACCCAGTGCGGCCGCCCATATCGGGGCAGGCTGCCAGCCGCCGGTCTCCCAGCTTTGGTTATCCGGGGTGCCATCGAGGCTTAACTGCCTGATATGATAGGATTGCCGGGCGTTGGCAAGGTACTCCCTGTTCGAAAGATCAGCCTGCCTGAACGGCCATACGGCATACAACTCGGGCGTTTCGCAGATGAGCCGCCCGCTGTATTCCGTACCGGGGGCCAGCAACTCCATGCCGCGCACGGTGCGCGTAGGAACTTCGGGCATCTCATCCAGAAATCGGCTCCAATTCTGCCGGTTCTCTTTTCCCGTAATGGTTTCATCATAACTCACCAACCGTGACAATGTATATCGCAGAGCGGAAACCTCGCTAACCGGATTGGTGACAGGCTGGTAGGTTTCAGCCACTCCTGCCGGGCGCATTACCATCTTTCCCCGGCCATCCCGCTCCGGATACTGCAGCTGATAGAACCGAATGAACTCTGTGGCACAGGGAATGAGGATGTCCTTGGCGAACTTCATATCCTGGGTGTGATCGAAATATTCGCACATCATGGCTGTCATCTCCAGCGTGCCGAGATAATGATACTTCAGGTGCTGCGCAAGGTCGTTGAACACCGATACTCCTTTCCAGAAAATCCCTTCTGTCATATAAGCACCTTCGTGCCCGAACAATTGCCGTGTACGATCAATGCTGATGTCCAGCGTTCCGCGGATAAAGCGGAACACCGGCAGCAGGGCATCGTAATCGCCGCGGGCCAGCATCGACCAGCAGGGGTGCCTGGTGTTCTGCCAGAAAACCGGCAGCCCGCTCCAGTCGCGGTTGTCGGCGTTCACTTCACTCTTTCGTGTTCCTTTATCAATAAATATGTGAGTTCCGGCAGGCATATCCATAGTGAAGATGGACCCGTTGAATGGCGGAGGCACCTGGCCCAGACCGGCCGCTATCTGGCAAAATCGCTCCAGAGCGTATCGCTGGCTGATCTGCATGGCATTCACCACGGGGTTAATGGTCCTGAGTCCTTCATAAATTGAGGAATCTTTTGAAGCATTGGTAAATCTTGCCTGATTGAAATCGATGGTATCCTTGCCACAGGAAGTTACATGAATATAGCTACGTTCCCAAAACGCCTGCCACCAGGCCCGATGGTCATTCCAATCGCTAACAGGCTCCGGCATTGAGGCCAGCCATTCCTTTACGCTTGGGGGCTGCGACGAACAAACAGTTACGGTGCAGTCGAAGCTCCGGGTTTTTTCAGCCGACTCAAGGCTGGTGGGTGAAGCCCGTTTAAATCCCGGTGCCTGAAGAACGCATCCCGAGGTACGGTGAATAATCGGGTCCTCAATACGGGTTAAAACCTCAGGGCTATTTTGCTTAGCGGCATTGTCGGCCCATACCGATGAGAGGTTGCTGTAGCACCAGGCCAGGCGGTCCCTGCTGTCGTCAAACAGTATCCCGGCCGTACCGGTCGTCGGAAGAAGCTCGCCTGCGGAAAACAGCGGCCGCAAAGTTTCCAGGTAAATGAATGCCTTCCGTGGTATTCCCATACTTCCTTCCACCCGGATCACCGGATGGTTGGCATCTATCCAGATACGGAAACGGGCATCTCCCGATTCGATCTCCACCGATGCATCAGCCAAACGGAAAGCCTGAATGAAATGATCCGTTTGAAGCGCAGGCTCCGTCCGTATCCGTATCAGGCCCAGTTTGGGAAGGCAGTGCCCTGAATCAAAAGCATCCACTTTGCTGATGTAAAAGGCAAGATCGCCATTTTTTTCAACCCAAACATTCATCCCGACATCCCCGTTGCCCAGTGGCATGGATCCCAATGAACCGTCGCCCGGACTTTTCCAAATGACATCGTATGCACGGATGTCATCCTGTCTGACCGAACAGCCCAAAAGAAACAGGCCGGCCAGCAGAAAAAGGCTCAATCGAGCTAAATGATAGTCTTGCGTCACTTTTTTACCAGGAAATATCCCCCCACAAAAGTAAAATATGGCTTTGTTTGTATCCAGCTATTGTTTCTGAGGTCAAGGGTGAACGCAACGTCCTTATTTTCTAAAGCACAAAAGATTACATCGATTTTCTTGGAGGAAAGTGCTAAAAACCGGGCTGGCGTATCAATCGATACATACTCAAAATTTATTTTCAGCATCTTCCCTATTTCACTGAGGAGAGCAACGTTGTAACCTGCCGGCCGTCCATTTGCGGCAATATAGTCGATCGGGGCAAAATCTCCTGATACTCCCACATACACCGTTTTAGCACCTTCGATTTTTGCGATTCCGATATTCGAAGGCTCGTTGGATACCGGCAGATTCGTTACCCATTGATCCTCCAGTGCTTTCATTACCCCATTTTCCTGCAATACGGTAATCGCCTTATCCAGATCATCCCTTAACTGCTGGTCTTCACTGCGAAGGGCCATAAAAATAACTCCTTCCGTTTTCTTTACCGGGGCAATTACTATCAGATTGTTATTTCTCTTCGCATAATAGTCGACAATAAATTTCGGACGGGTGCCTGCATCAATTTTTCCTGTTATGATAGCGGCAATCAAATCAGAAGTCCTGTTGAAAAAGATTACTTCCTTCGGTTCAGCGCCTATATACCCCGATACCATCAGGTTCATGCCTTTTACTGAAGGGCTAAGGTTGATCATCCCAATGACTTTTCCTTCGAGATCGGATGCGGTATTAATTTTTCCGGTTTTGCTTCCGACGCATCCGGCCAGAATCAGCGCCATAACGGTAAAAAGGACAATCGTGGATTTGGTTTTCATTCCTATTGCTTTTTAAGTTTGCTATCTTTATTAATATCAGGATAAATATAGGAAAACCAATTATGATAAAGAGAACTCTCCTTCTATTTCAATGGCCTGGTGCTGCACGGCGATGACATCCAGACCGAAGGCGAGATGACCTATGAAGATGGCATGATTAGCGACTGGTACAAGGCGAAGTCCGGTCATTGCCGGGAGGATAGTACTACATCCAGAACCTGCTCGATGTCTCCGCGTACCAAAGTAAATAATCATACAGGTCCCGGGCGATCTTTACATCAATGAAAGGGATGGTGATTTTCCCGGAGGCATTCCCAACTTCCAGACTGGCCACGCCAAGCTTCTTGTAAAACAGGCTCTGACTGAATTTCAGATGTTGCACTTTGTGAAATTCCATCTGCTTGAACTTGTGCGAGATAGCTCCTGAGGAAACACGGATGTGATCCTGATTGATTTGAAAATAGCTCTTCTGAAGTGTCAACCGGCTGTAAATCAGCATAAAAAGAATCCACGCCATCAGGAGAAAAACATAGCGCCAATCCAGAATCATCAGTGGAGAGCAAAGGCCGGCCGGAACCCAGCCTTTGTAAATCCAGGTGCGCCTGAAATAAATTCCGGAAGAACGGATGACGGGCTGGTCCTTTAACTCATCAGGGCCAAAAAGATCTGATTTCAATAATTCGACGTGCTTATGCAGGCACCCGGGCACCTCGATCAGCGGGGTTTTGACTGCCACACCGCTGGTGGCTTGCAGGATATTAACCTTATAAATCCCAAACAGCTTTTTAACCGGACCGGTTTCCCAATTGAGCTGCTGGATTTTGCGGAAGGGAACCAGAAGGTTCTTTCGGGTTAAAAGCCCTGAAACGATGCGATACGATTGGTTAAGTTTGTTAAACCGGAGATCGTAGTATAGAACCAGGGTCCGGATCATGGAATAGAGGAAGGAAATGATCAGGAAAAAAACAATCATGGAGGAAATAATGGCCCATCCTGACTGACTGATAAACACAAATGCTTCCTGGAAATACTTCTCTGCTTTTTCCTGGAAATACTCTTTGACCTGGCTGTAGAATTGTGCACAGAAAATGAAAAGCAGAAAAGCGGTTTGAAAATGATTCTGACTGATGCCGATCCTTAAAAGATCGCGGTTCGTGAGCTGCAGGATCAGCTTTTCTTTCTGGACCGGCTCTTCCTGATCCTCGGGATTATTTGTTTGCTTAGCTTCCAGATACCTGCTCAGCTGCATTGCCAGTTGCACCGCTGCTGGTTTTGATAAGGAAAGAATTTTCAACTCTTTTTTCGATGATCCTGCTGTATCAATTTCTACACTCATCACCTTAAGAAATTGCTGCAGGAGTGTCTGATTGGTATTTACATTCTGAATCCGTTCAATGGGGATGGTCAGGGTTTTTCGGTTCAGATACCCTTTGTTCAGTATAAAATTCTGATCATCAATGTGAAATAAAAATTTTCTATAATACAGGATGGTGTGGATCAAAATCAGGATCAGACCTACTGCCAGCGTGGCTCCAACAACAAACAGCTTTTTATCTGAATTCTTCGATAGCACCAGAGGAACCAGTATCGGCCAGAAAAATTTAATGGCGGACCTTCCTTCCTGAAAGAAGATAAGAATCAGGCCCTTTATGGATTGTCGCCGGGGCTGACTGAAATCAATCCTGTTCATCCGGGCTTATTTTTCCGGTGAGGAATTCCCTGATCTGGCTGGCTGCACCGAGTGGCAATCCCGGAATCTCCAGGTCGTCCGAGCTGCTTCCGGCCGTATATACCTTGATAGTGGCCAGATTCATCCTTTTTGCGATAAAAGTTTGAATAAGTTCAACATGCTGGATCCGGTTAAACGGGATGGAAGTCAGCTTATACCGGATCAATCCCCGCTGGTAGGCGATATCCTTTTCACGGATCAGATACCCGCGTTTGGAGAATGACAAACGGATAATAATCAGGGACCAGGCCATAATTCCAGCAAACAGGCCAAAGGAAATCCACAGGATGAATTCCGGGACCTCGGCCTTTATAATGAGGAAGAAAACCAATAAAGACAATCCGAGGATAACTCCCATTATTGAATAATTGATATACAGGATTTTTAAAAATTTTGGATCCACCGGATTAAACTCGGCAGCTTCAATGGCCGGCAGGTTCTCGGGCAGGATCACGGAATTCGAAAAATCGGTGGTCATTTGTGTTCGTATAGTTTTAAAAACAACTAATATACAGAATAGGTGGGAGATTGGGAAAATGCTCGAAAAATCAATCTCCGGCACCCTCCTTTTACTTGCAGTTATCCTGCTATGCCAGCCTCAGGGAAGGCATCAGCAGAACTTTCAGGTACTGAAAGCAGGAGAGGAGAGAAGCCGGTACGGGTTCTTCTCCATATTCCTTGCTCAGAAGTATTTTCGGGATCCGGTTTTGTGGGAAAGGAGTCTGGATAAGTTTAACGAGATCTATCCGCTGTTGTATGACGAGCGGGGATATCCGAAATTGAAGATTCTCTTTGGCTCGTGGGATATCATCTACAGGATACAGAATACTGCCTGCATGGTTTCCATACTTGCCGACCTTTATCAGGCATCTTCGGACACTTCGAATCAGCAACCCGGGCTATCTATGAGAAATCCGGAAGGCTCCGATCCTGGTGGAGTAGCTTTTCTCGCCTTTTTTCAGGTAATCCCCCACATACCAGATGGTTCGGTCATCCACAGGGTCGATGGCAGTCTGGGTATAATCTTCCCAGCGTCGGTTGCGTTCCTGGGCAGCCTCACCGGTTGCGAGAACAGTTTCACGGAGCGAAAGGATCCCGGCAGGATCCTTTGTCAGACGACCGGCAAAACGCTGACCGGCGAAGTCGTTTGACCCGCCAAACGAGTAGCCTATTCCGATGTTCCCTGCCCCGTCAATTGCCGGACTGGCCATCCAGCGGTAGTTGCCCTCCGGGGCGTAGGTCCCCTGCTGAAATAATTCAGGGTCACCCTTTCCGGTCAGGCGGAATTCGTACCATCGCACCCCGCCGCCACCTGCTGAAGTGGCCACCGAGTGGACAACCACCAGCGATTCGCGGTTTCCGATTCGCCGGTATACCATTCGCGCCATGAGCTTGTCGCCCTGGGAATCAAGCCGCTGATTGCTCCCTGGCTGCGGAACGGCCTCGGTGAGCTGACCGCCGCCGAGGTATTCGTAGGGTGCCACGGGAATCTTAACCGGACCATCGAGCCGGCTATTTTGAGGATTTATCCAATCGACATGGAATTTCCAGGCATAAATCCCGTCGTCTTTCAGGATACCCTTAAGCTGGGAACCTCCGGCAGCCAGCATGATATTTGGGGCCCCGGAGGGCGGCAAGCTGCGCCCGTCGAGATCGGCATTGATCAGGAAATTGACTCCCTCCACAATGAACATCTGCTCGGTAGCCTCCTCACCCTTCAGCATCCGCGTACGGTCCACAACAGCAGCGTGCTTCTGGATCACGTCATCGCCGGTACTGGTGGTGGTATAATAGCCGTCGGGCCACACAGCCGGCCGGGGATAATCGGGAAACAGCTCACGCATGAATTCGTAACGGTAATACGGTCCAAAAGGATTTGAGGTCTTGCTCACCGCATAACACATGCTATAGGTGCCCTCCTTACTTTTTCGGAAAATCGGCATCACAATCAGCCAGCGGTCGGCCAGCTGATCATATCGGACCACGGCATCTCCATTATTATTTTTTTCACAAACTCCCCCGAATCCCTGAAAAACCGTCCGGGTTTCAACAGGCCCAAGCAGTACCTTCCCGGTTTCATTAAATTGTTTGCCGGCCTTTGTAAAGATGGCCATCTTTGAATTCACGATCTGGAAAATGTGATCATACCCCACAGCAAGGGTGTTATCTGATGGATTTCGAAATCGCACCGTACTGTCGGCCCCCGGAAACCCCGCTCCCAGCCCGTCGAAACTGACTAGCAGCTGAGGCGCCTGACCAGTCCCCATAAGGGTCTGCTCCACCTCCAAGGCTCCGGAATTGCCCTTCCGGGGCACCCTCCCGGGTTTTTGATCAGGATATAAATAACCATAAGGAAGCTGATCCGGTTTTTCCGCCCGGAACAGACTGTCATTCAGGGATTTTGATTCATCGAAACGAACGGGATGCTTTACGATTACCTGTTGTGCGGTAACAGAGGCTGAAAGCAATAATAGAGCGGAGATGGTCAGCAGTTCGGTCAGTTTTCGTTTCACGGCGATTCATCTATTCTTTCGCCTAAAGTTAGAAGTTAGATCGGTTAAAACAACCGGCTGTAAACTTCTAGAAAGAATTGCTGAAACGGGATGGAGCAAGAAAACGATTATATTCCGGTTTAAGGGCGATTCCAGCGGTAAGGTCGGAGAGTATGGATCCGGAAACAGGTCCCAGGCTGATTCCCATCATCGCATGACCGGTGCCGGTCAGCAGGTTTGAGTATTTTTTTGATCTTCCGATAATTGGCATTCCATCCGGCGAAACCGGCCGAAAACCAGCCCAGGAGTTTTCTGAAACCGGTTGCGGAATCTTTAATCCCGGAAAAACATGATTTGCCGATTGATGAATCCGGTTAAGCCGGTCTTGCGATATTTCATTCTTTCGGTTGCCCAGTAAAAAATTGCCCGCTATCCTCGTGTGATTTTCATACGGAGTCATCGCGATATGATGATCCTGAAGAAGTGTGGGATGAGAAATAACCGGACCTGAATTCGGGCAATCAAATGAAATGCCTTTGCCGGGTTGTAAAGGGATCTCGCAACCGAGGAGGCTGGCGATCGAACCGGATCGGTCCCCGGCACAAATCAAAAAATCATCAGCTTCAAATTCCCGGTCATTGCTTATCGCTGCAATAACTTGATTGCCGGTAGCTTTCCATCCGGTTACGGAGCAGTTTTCAACAATTGTTACTCCTCTTGCCTTAAGCCAGCTGGCCAGGTTTTGCAGCATGGGAAGTGGATTAACCTTTCCATCCAGAGGATAAAAGACAGCACCTGTCAGCTTTGCATTTAAATCAGGATTCAAAGCATTGAACTGCTCCGGCGACCAGATCTCAGCCGGAATACCCAACTGGTTTGATTGGCCGGCGCTCCTCTTTCCCTGTTCGAAGGATTCCCTGGTACTGCTGACCATAAAAAGACCGGTCAGTTCTAAGGAGAGGTCCGGAATATCAGCTGCCTGTATCAACTGAAACAAATCGCGGCTTTCAAGGTGCAGCGCGGCCAGTGTTTCGGTTTTTTGAGGGATCATCTCACTGAAAGAATTCCGGAGGAAAGTGGCAAGCCAGCGGATCAAACCGGCATCGGCCGACCAGTTAATCCCGAATGCAGATCCCGGTGTGAAGGATCCGAATAATCCCTCTTTTAAAGTGCCTTTATTGGCTAGCGGTACAAAATGGCTGGGTACGATCATTCCTGCATTTCCGGAGGAACAGGAATGGAGTCCGGGAACCGGACCATCGTCAATGATCGTAACATCAAACCCTTTTTTAACCAGGAAGAATGCGGTAAAGAGACCAATGACTCCTCCCCCGATAATAAGTGCCTTTTTGTTTTTCATTGATTATATCACTTGAAAACCAAAAGCATATGGATCATCTTCGTCAATGAGGATATGGTTGTACCCGGTTATCCGGGCCCAGCCCTGTATGCTGGGAATGATGGCGGGATAATTACCGCATTGGGTTATTGATTCCACTTTTCCTGTAAACTGACTGCCAATAATACTCTCATGGATAAAGGAATCGCCCGCTTTGAGCCTGCCTGTTGCCACCCATTGGGCCATCCTGGCAGAGGTGCCGGTTCCGCAAGGTGAACGGTCAATGGCTTTATCCCCATAGAAAACAGCATTTCGGGCTGTAGAGTCTTTCTTCATCGGATCGCCTGTCCACATGATATGGGAAACTGCGCTAATAGAGGGATTGAGAGGGTGTATGAATTGATATTTTTCATTGATGAGATTTCGGATCACCGGGCTGAAGCGTATCAGGTCGCTCGCCGTGCAGGCATCCAATCCGACAAAGTTTTCCTGGGGATCAATGATCGCATAAAAATTGCCGCCATAGGCAACATCGAATTTCAGGTGCCCAAACCGCGGAGCCTCTATTTCCAGATCCCTGCTGTGAAGAAATGAGGGGACATTTGTGATTTTCACACTGGTAACTCTGGTCGCATCCTGCTCATATTCAGCAATAACCAACCCGGCAGGAGTCTCGATTCTGACAATGCCCGGCGTTTTCGGCTGAATAATGCTCTCCTCGATGGCAGCGGTGATCGTACCGATCGTTCCATGTCCGCACATCGGGAGGCATCCGCTGGTTTCAATGAACAGGATACCGGTATCGTTGTCCGGATCGATCGGGGGATAAAGAATGGAGCCCGACATCATATCATGGCCGCGGGGCTCAAACATCAGCCCTTTTCTGATCCAGTCAAACTCTCTCATGAAATGCGCACGCCGCTCAAACATGGTTCGGCCCTCAAGCACAGGCCCGCCTGCAGCCACTAACCTCACGGGATTGCCGCAGGTATGGGCATCAATGCAGTAAAATCTTTTTCTGATCATGATTGATTGGAGCGTTTGCCGTTTATTAATCTCATAATTCCCATTGGATTATCGTCTCTCAGCTCGGGTGGAAGAAGGCTATGCGCACAGTCCTGGAGAGCTACCGGGCGAACGAACCTTTTAATTGATGAGGTTCCCACAGAGGTGAAACGGCTGTCGGTTGTGGCGGGGAACGGGCCTCCATGAATCATTGCATGACAAACTTCAACGCCTGTAGGAATTCCGTTGAATATCAGCCTGCCGACCTTCGTTTTAAGGATGCCCGGTAATAAAGTAAAATCATCCAGATCCTTATCCGCATCATGAAAAATGCTTGCTGTTAACTGTCCGTGCAATGACCGGGCAATACGCAGCATCTGGTCCTTCGAATCACAGCTCACAACCAGCGAGAATGGACCGAAAACCTCTGAAGAAAGGTTTTTGTTCTGTTCAAAGGCGGCGCCTGACACCAGGGCAATCACTGGTTTCGCCTGATTTTGCCCGGAGGCTTCGGCAGATTCCATCAGGAGGTTAATGTTTTTATCAGCCAAAGCATGACTGACATCCTTATGGTAGTTTCCGGCAATTCCCGGGGTAAGCATCGTTTGCGGTATGGATTTTCTTATCTCTTCACCGAGAAACTCAGGAAGCTTAACGGTGTTTTCATCCCCGATAAAAAAGACCAGTCCCGGATTGGTGCAAAATTGTCCGGCTCCCAGAGTCACTGATCCTGCTATAGCTTTTGCGATGGACCCTGCGGATGTTTTTAAGGCTTCCGGCAAAACAAATATTGGATTCACCGAGCTCATTTCAGCAAAAACGGGAATCGGATCGGGCCGGGTCTGCGCCAGATCATACAATGCTTTTCCCCCGGCGAAGGAACCTGTAAAGGCAACCGCCCGGATCTGAGGATGCACGACCAGCAATCTACCGGTATTATACCCTGAGTCATACAGCATGGAAAAGGTTCCATCGGGCATTCCTGATCTTTTTGCAGCCTCGGAAATACAATTTGCAATGATTTCACTGGTGCCGGGATGTGCAGGATGCGCTTTAACGATAACCGGATTACCCCCGGCCAGCGCTGATATCGTATCTCCACCGGCCACACTGAAGGCCAGCGGAAAGTTACTGGCTCCGAAAACGACCACAGGGCCTATCGGAATGAGCATGCTGCGAATATCGGGTCGGGGAGCCGGCTGGCGTTCAGGAATTGCAGTATCGATTGTTGCTTCAACCCAGGATCCTTCAAGAACCAGCCCGGCAAAAAGCCTGATCTGATTGATTGTCCGGGCTCTTTCACCCGTGATCCGACCGTTGGCTAACCCTGTTTCAGCCATGCAGATTTCGATCAGCTGATCGCCTGCCTCAAGAATCAGATCGGCAATCAGGTTTAAGAAAGATGCTTTCTGTTTTGCAGTTACTTCGGAATAGCCGGTAAAGATTTCTTCTGCTTTAACCAGCGCCCGGTTTATCTCGTTCTGACCGGCCACATGGTATTTTACCCCGAAAGCTTCGTTGGTGGCAGGATTGATAGCGGTGAAATATTCCGGATTTTCCCCGGATCTTTCAAATCCGAGAAAGTGCTGACCTGTTAAGTTCATGGGTTGCGGATTTTAGATGCTGGTTATCCAATGTCGGCCTGTTATTGATTGCTGTGTTGATAATGGTTTCGATCCTTTTACGTTCGTCGCCGATAAGAGGAAGCCGCGGGGGTCGGGTAGTCTCGGTCCCGAGACCGGTTTTGGCTTCTGCCAGTTTAATGTATTGCACGAGTTTTGGATGGATATCCAGTTCCAGCAATGGAAGAAACCACCTGAACAGCTCGCGGGCTTCATTAATCTTTCCTGAGGAAGCCAGGTTGTAAATAGCAACCGTTTCAGCCGGAAATGCGCAAACGAGCCCTGCAACCCAACCAACAGCCCCCATAACCAGACTTTCCAATGCAATCGTATCAACGCCGCAAAGAATTGCAAACCTGTCACCAAAACGGTTGATCATCCGGGTTACATTGGTGATGTCTCTGGTCGACTCCTTAACCGCTACTATATTATGGCATTTGCTGAGCTCTTCAAACATATCCAGCGTTACCAGGGTTTTATAGTCAACCGGATTGTTGTAAATCATAACCGGTAACCCTGTAGCCCCTGCTGCCTTAGTGAGGAACTCAACCGCTTCGCGTTCATCGGGAGAGTATCGCATCGGAGGCAAAAGCATAAAACCGTCAACTCCGCTTCGCTCAGCTTTTTTAATCTGGGCTATTGCCATGTCCGTTGCCGGGGCAGCAATGTTGAGCAAAACCGGAACCCGGTTGCCGGCCACCTCCCTGGCAGCCCGAACAAGAGTCTCCTTTTCATCATCTGACAAAACGCTGGATTCGCCCAATGTCCCGCCAAGAACTAATCCTTTTACACCGGCATTTATCTGTGCCTCCAGATTTAACTGAAA
>CAILAQ010000220.1 GCA_903832165.1 uncultured Bacteroidota bacterium
ACCAAAGCGGACATCATGAGGGTGTATGAAAAGTACATCAAGGGTAAGCCTTATGTGGCAACTTGCTTTGTACCCAAAGGCCAGGCCGACCTGGTAGCTGATGGTTCAATGAGTGCCGGTATCAAGGAAGAGGACATCCTGAATGCCACACAAGTTAAGATTGATGAGAATGCTCCGGAGGAACCAGTGGTTAAAACCCCATCGGCATTCGACCGTTCCGTGATGCCAAAAGATGGCCCGGATCCAACAATTAGCCTTCCGGTTATCTGGGAAGATAAATTAGCTAACGGCATGAAAGTGTATGGAATTGAGCAATCGGAACTTCCGCTGGTTCAGTTCAACATTACTCTTAAAGGTGGTCACGTTCTGGACAATATTGATAAATCGGGTGTCGCCAGTCTGGTTGGACAGCTGATGAATGAAGGAACAAAAAACAAGACTCCTTTGGAGTTGGAGGAGGCTATTGAAGGTTTGGGATCAGGTATAAGAATTGGCGCATCGGCTACCGGAATTTCAATCAGCGGCAATACGCTAGCCAGAAATTATGATAAGACTCTTGCTCTTCTTGAGGAGATGCTTCTCGAACCCCGTTGGGATGCAGAAGAATTTGCATTGGCTAAAACCCGCGCTATCAATGGTATCAAGCGGCAAAAATCCAGTCCGAATAGTTTAATTTCCAATACATTCCAAAAACTGGTATATGGCGATAAGCACATTTTCGGAATCAGTGCAGGTGGGACAGAAGAGACTGTTGCTGCCATCACTTTAGATGACCTGAAAGCTTATTATGCTTCCTATTTCTCGCCATCTGTTGCCAGCTTCCAGATAGCAGGCGCGATCAAGAAGGATAAGGTTATGGCTTCATTGCAGACACTCGCTCAGAAATGGGCTGCCAAATCAGTGACTTTCCCGACTTACAAAGTTCCGGAAGCACCAGCAAAATCTGTTGTTTATTTCATTGATGTTCCAGGTGCCAAACAGTCAATCATCAATATAGGTTGTGCCGGTCCGGCCAGAACGGATCCTGATTATTTTGCAGCCACCGTGATGAACGATAAGCTTGGCGGATCATTCAATGGCTGGGTTAACATGGTTCTTCGCGAAGAAAAAGGATTTACTTACGGTGCACGCAGCGGATTTTCCGGCTCTTATCTAGCCGGAACTTTTTCCGCATCGGCCCCGGTTCGTTCCTCTGCAACACAGGAATCAGCTGAGATCTTTAAAAATCTGATGATTAAATACGGTCAGGGTGTAACTCAGGAAGACCTTGATTTTACTAAGAATTCACTACTGAAATCTTATGCCCGCAAGTATGAAACGCTCGGCGCCCTTTTGGGAATGCTGGGTGAAATCAGCACCTATAATCTGCCAAAAGATTATGTAAAAGCTGAGCAGCAGACGATCAGGAATATGACGCTTGCACAGCATAAGGCTCTTGCCCAGAAGTATGTTAATGCTAACCGGATGTACTATGTTATTGCCGGAGACGCTGCAACACAGGCTGCGGGGCTGAAGTCGTTGGGATTTGGAGACGCCGTTATAATAAAGAAGTAGGAAGTTAGAGATTCCAATGAAGAATTCCGAATTCCGAAGTAGGAGATTCAAGGGAGCATTGAAGGGAAAGGTGCTTCGCGGATAACTTCCCAAGAGGACATATTAGAAGGGGGCCGGCGTGATGCCGGCCTCTTTTTTTACTATCCACAGATGTCACAGATAACACAGATCAGTTCTGAGCCAGCGGCGTAATGTTGAAAGATTGGTTATGAAATCCTATCTTTATTTAATCAATTCTATTATGGTGCGTAAAATTATAGCCATTGTTGTTTTTCTTGCTGTGCTGATCGGTTGCTCCACTCCTAAGCATAACACAGGTATTTATCATCTCGATATTAAAACCTGGCCCACCAAAACCATCGACCTGGAAAATGTGATTAAGGAAATCAGGATTGTCCCGCTGGAGACCAACCCGGAATGCCTGATGTCCTATATTCTTCAGATGCAGTTTGCCGGGGATACAATTGTGGCATTGGATGGGGAAACTAACCAAATATTATGTTTCGATCGACAGGGGAAATTTCTTCGAAAATTTGGCACGCGAGGGAAAGGCCCGGGTGAATATACCACTGCTGCCGGGTTATTGTTTAATCAGGAAAAATCGGAGATTCTGCTTAATCGCAGCCCGGCGCCCAGAGTAAACTTCTTTAGCCTGTCCGGACAATTTCTGCGGTCGGTGAACCAGGATTTCAGCGGGTACCGGATGAGGTTTATCGATAAGGAGCTGTTGGCAGTACATGCCGGCAGATTCGGGTTTAATAAGACGAATTGTGAGCTGGCAGTATTGGACCTTAATGGCAAAATCAGTAAAACTTATTTTCCTTTCAAGGTGCCTGTTCAGGGCGACGGATGTTTCGGCTTTGCTGAAGGAACGAAACCGGGTTCAGCCCTTTATCACCGGCGCTTCGATTATAACATTTATGAATTATTTGCTGATCGGATTGATACTCTTTTAACTGTTGATCTCGGAGCGGCCGCGATCGATACGGGGGCCTTTTTGAATACCGAAAATGCTGATAAACTGAATGAAGAAACAGGTAAGATATTTGGTTTTGCTTCTCTCGCAAATACCCCGGATCACCTATTGGCGAATATCTATAAAAACGATGGGTTCCGATGGGTCTGGATACTCGATCACCGGTCGAAAAACCAAATGAATCTGGCTATGGATTCACTTGCCTCCATGGGAAATTTTCGGGGCATACCGGTTCATTATCCCCGGCACACCAATGGATCCTGGTTTATTGCCGACTATGAAGGAATCGGCTGGTTCGAAATGATCAAAACCCTATCTGAAGATCAAAAGGCCATTCTCCGAAAAGAGGTCCCGGGGTTTATCGAGGCAGAGAAAGTTACCGCGGATGGAAATCCGGTGCTGGTGTATTATCGGCTGAAGTGATTAATAAATATTAAAGTTGTACTTTAGTGTAACTTATATATCTTTGCAGTGTCAATAGAATAATGAAGTATAGGACGATCATAACTTTTAAAAACTACTTTGAAGAGTTTCTTAATAAGCAAACTCAAAAAGTAAAAGATAAAATCATCTGGACTTTCTTGTTGATTGAGGAAGTTGAAAAGGTTCCTGAGACTTACCTAAAACATTTGGTTGGAACCGATGGCCTTTATGAAATACGGGTTCAAATTGGATCGGATATTTTCAGAATATTCTGCTTTTTTGATGAAGGCAAATTGGTTGTTTTAGCAAATGGTTTTCAAAAGAAGTCAAGAAAGACATCTAAACAAGAAATTACGAAAGCACTTAGAATAAAGGAGGATTATTATGACGGGAAAAAATAACACCAAAACGCTCACTCAACTCATTGATGAGCAATATGGAGTTAAAGGAACACCTAAACGAGATGAGTTTGAAGCAGGTTTCCAGGCATTTAAGTTAGGTGCTATGATCCAGGAAGCGCGTATCAAAAAGGGATTGACACAAGAAGAACTTGCAGCCAAATGCGGTACAACAAAATCCTATATATCCAGACTCGAGAACAATGTAAAAGAGGTCCGGATTTCAACTTTGCAAAAAATTGTTGAATTAGGTTTAGGCGGGCACCTTAATTTGTCGATCAAACTTTAAAATTCATTCCAAATTCAAATGCCATGAAAAGTTCAACCAAATACATCGGAGCATTTGTTTTTTTCGCATTCCTTTTCGCCTTTATTCAACCGGGAGATGAAACCGTCAATGTCATCCAGCATGGTAAGGATAAAGAATATCTGATTCATCTGAAGAAAGTTAAGGATTCACTGTCCTTAAAGCTTTCAGATTTCGCATCGGATTTTAAATTTATTCGTTTGGAAACCAAAAAGGAGTGCCTGCTGGGTGATGCAAAATTCTATGTTACCGGAGATTATATTTTAGCTGAGCAGCCCAATCAAGGAATTCTGCAATTTAATATGGATGGCAGGTTTATCAGGAACCTGGTTCGTGTTGGGAAGGGACCGGCAGAATATTTCACAATGTCGAATTGGGTTGTGGACGAGAATAATCAGATTTTGTATTTGAATGATTATGCGAAGCCTGGCTATTTTCTACACTTCGATTTAAAGTCTGGCAAATATATTGGCAATCTGAAAAAGGCATTTCCGGGAATGAGCGCAAGTGTTATGCTTACCGATGATAATAATCTGATGGTTTCGCCAGCTGTACCATCGAAAAATACTGATGAGAATTGCTATTTGTATGTGCAGGATTTTTCCGGCAATTTGATTCGGAAAATAATTTCACCTGCGGGGTTAAGTGTCGAGCCGCAAAGTGCCACCTTGTTTAACGGAAAGGAACCTTTCCGTTATCATTTAAGAGACAGGGATACCCTATTCACGATTCAGAAAACTCAATTGATTCCATTTATGATATTTGATCATGGTGAAGCAAACCCTGCCAGAGGCATTGCTGGGCACAAGAGTATGTGGCTAAACTTTGAAACGACAGACTGGGTGGCTTTCTATAATTTTTATCTCACAAGTAATATAACTTCAGGTTCCACCACAGGTGATCTGGTTCATTATTTTCTCGATAAAAAGGCTGGGAGGGCTTACAAACAAGGACGAATCTATTTCAATCCAACACATGAGTATATCACGCCATTCAATAGTCAGTATATTGTTTTTCAGAAGAATGGAATAATTCAAAAGGATTATCAGGCTATTGACTTATTGGAACAGACAAAAAAGGCACTTGCTGATCCAAAATTTTCAGAGCCATACCGCACTCAGCTAAAAGTTGCTGTGAGTAATCTTCGGCAGGATGATAATCCTGTAATGGTAATTGGGAGATATAAATAATATGGAAACAAGGACTAAAAAGAAAATAAAGAAGTTTGACGCGGTTAAAACAATGCGTGAAATCAGGGATAAATTAAGTCTTGAAATAATGGATATGACTTATAACGAAGAGAGAGCTTATCTCGATAAATTACTTGCGGAAGGACAAAGCCAGAAAAAATAGTATTGTTGTTATCTTTCAACAATCATTGACCGCACAGATGACCCGGCATTTCCAATAAAATGCGCCACCAAAAAATATCTTCCCGGCTGAAACTTATTGGTATCGATGGAAAGGTTACGTCCGGTTTGGTTTAATTCAAAAACCTTGCTGCCGGTGATTGAATAGATTTCGATTTTACTCAGCTCATTTTCCGAATTCACCGTAAGAATATCTGCACAGGGATTTGGGAAAACACTAATGTTTAATGTAGGAGCAGATCGATTATCGATGCCGGAAACAGTTTCGCCGGTGATGATGATATCATCGATTTTGGCTATACCGGTTGCGATTAATGCAGCACCGTTTGCATCAAGATTGGAGGTCATCATCCAACGGATATACACCGAAGCCTGGTTATTGCATTCATCGGGCAACTGAAGATTGTTGAGTACACCAGCCGTCCACTCATTTGCAGCTACGAGGGTGCCGCCGGTAACATCGGTCCAGGTGCCGCCGGTTCCAATTCTGTACTGTAATTTGAAATCTTTCGGTCCCGGGTACGATCCGCCGGCAGTCTGCTTTGAGCTCACCTGAATTTTTGCACTGCCGGTCGCGTTGATTTCCACCTGCCATGCCTTGGTATCCTGACCGCCATTCCAGTTGGTGGCCTGTGCAGCCTTTGTAGTGGCTCCATTCTTAAAGGCAATACCACTGACGCCGCCGGTGGTGGAAATTGACTTGGTTGCGTTTAATGCGTTTGCCTGGTCGGCAAGGGTGTCCACTGCATTTCCGGTGGGGAAGGTCCATTTTGCAATGGTCACCTGTTGTGAGAAACTGATGGTTGCGAACAGTAATGCAGCGATGATGGTAAAAATTCTCTTCACGACTTATTGTTTTTAAATTGTTATTGTTCTTATAAAATGTATTGAAATCCAGCTGTGATAAACCTTCCGGGCGAAAGCTGCCCTTTCCGGTCGATAAATGCGGTATTGAAAATGTTCTGGATATCGAAATATATTCTGAAATGTTTTTTGAAAGCCTTTGCCAGCCTTACGTTGGCGACGAAGTAGTCGTCCACCAGAATGGTGTTTTCATCATCGAACCATTGCGGGCCCACATAAATATCATTGAGATTGGCAGTAAAAGATTTGTACCGGTAATTCAACCCTGCATAAACAACATGGGGGGAAACCTCCACCATGTATTTGCCTGTGAGATCCTTTCCCGGATTAACTGCCGAACTTCCAAAATCGATGATCCGTGAATCATTATAGGCATAGCTGAGGTTCAGTGTGAGGGTTTTAGTCAGGACCAGGTTGGCTGTCAGTTCAGCACCCCGGACTCCGATTTTTGCAATATTTTCTGGCTTCAGCACCGGCTTAAAGGTTCCGCTTCCCGTATCAACTGAATCACCGGTGCCAATCATGTACTGAAAGTCGCGACCATGCGAATAATAAATGGCAGCATTGATGCGAAGCCTGTCGGCGAACACGCGTGAATAGCCAATTTCATAGTTTGTCAGAACCTCTGGTCTCAGTTCGGGGTTGGCCAAACGGAACCCTTTGTTGATTTTTCCTGTCTGACTCAGGTCTTTCAGGTCGGGAGGTAAAAACCCGTTTCCGGCGGATATGTAAACCTGCGATTTGGGGCTGATGGAATATTGCAGGGCGAGTTTTGGGCTGATGGCATTCCAGTGGTTATTCTTGAAGTTTTCCGAGAATCCCTTCACGAAACCGGTTGCATTGGTTGGCTGAACAATGTTCTGATAACCGTCGTAGAATCGTACCATATCGTTTCGAAAACCGGCGATCAGCTTGAACCGGTCATGCATAAAGCTGAACTCGTCCTGAATAAATATCCCCAGTACATCCATTTTGCTATGGAACTGAATCAGGTCGGTGGAGGTCCGGTAAATATCCTGACCGTCAACATCGCCCATTTTCAGCTCAGTTCCGATAGTTATCCGGTTCTTTTTGATTAGCTCATCAGAATAAGTTACCCAGAAACCCTTATCGTTTTTATCGGTATAGGAGTCGGTAATCCGATATTCATTCAGCGCATTAAGCGATTCCTTCTGACCATAAAATTTCTCATGGGAATAGTACACCAGCGCAGTCAGGTCGGCTTTTCCGAGCTTCCCGGTATACCTTGATCTGACCTGGTTCGTCAGGGTCGATTCGTAACTGCCATCGGGCAGATGGACCTTCAGCCCGGCTCCCCTTGTTTCATTGTAATAATCGTAAACCACCTCGAGGCTGTTGGTTCTATTAAACTGATAACCCAGCATGGTTCCACCACCATATTCCTTCAGATAAGTTTTTACGTCGGTTGGGTCGAGAAATGCCGGCGGATCCAGGTAATACCCGTCGCCCCGGCGATAGTAACCGTTCAGGTCCCAGTAAAATCCCTTGTTATTTTTGCTCTCATTACCCGACAAATTCAATGAGCTTCCTGCCGAATTATAGGTGCCGTAAAATGCCTGTAATGACCCCTCGATACTCTTTTGGGGCTTCTTGGTAATGATATTGATCACCCCGCCCATGGCATTGTTTCCATAAAGTGCAGAGGCCGGACCCTTAATGATTTCGATCCTCTCAATGTTATCCGGATTGATATTGTGCCAGTTCACCGAACCGGCAGCGATCTTGTTTTTCGGTACGCCATCCACTAATACAAGATTCCTCGCACTGCCGGGCAGGCCGTGCATGATTACACTGGAATTTTTGGAGAAAATGCCCCAGCTGCGGTTCACTGCCACATTAGCGGTGGTGCGGAGAATGTCATCGATATTGCTGACCGGGAATGCCTCAAAATCCTTACGGGTGATCACTTGCACTTGTGCCGGAATATCCTGAATTTTCCGCTTGGTGCGGGTAGCTGTTACCACCACTTCATCCAGCTTGATCCGCCTGGTTGCTGCGGTGTCCTGCTCCTGGGCAGAAAGTCCGGATGCAATGATTATTAGCGATAATATGGCAATAAGGCAGGTCTTCATTTTTTTATTTTGATGGCTATCGCGATATCCCCTTCCGACTCGCCCCTGACTTCGAGAACTTTAAACAAACCTTTTAATCCGCTGTTGGTGACGAAGGAATAAATCTGATTTCCTGCCAGGTTTTTGGCCTTTCGGAATCCCGATTCAAACTCAAAAGTATTCGAGAGGATCAGGCTATCATTCCGGCATAAATCGAATTGGCCGGAGGTGATATTCTCCTGTAACCCGAATCGGGTGGTATTCCTGATGGCCCAGTTAGTAATTCCTGTTGTTCCTGGGTAAACCGTTGCATCCACATTGGCTCCCGGTGAGGCGATCGTGTTTTTATCAGCATCAATCGTATCAAAATAATAGAGCAGGTTGATTAATCCCTGTTGGTTAAAAGCTTCAGATTGATTGTAAACCAGATTTGCCGCGAGAGAGTAGAAACTGCCAATCGTGGTGTTTTTCTGAGCTCCAAGGCGGATCGACGGCATATAACCTATATCGCCATATATCGAGGAGGAATCCAGGTTGAAGGTGATGGTCAGCTCTTCAGATTTCCGGCCATCACGGTCGCGGACATAGAAAATCCGTGTTTCCTTTTTTGCTATTCCCTTGATAATAGTCCGGAAGTTATCGAGCTGGTTGGTATATAATGCACTGTCGATATAGGTGATCGCCGAGTCCTTGATCACGGTCATGTGAAAATGGGTTAGCGCCTGGTCGCTCCCGGTTTTTGCTGATAAACCGATCCTAACCGTATCGTTGAGCATCAGCGTGGTGTCTTTGGAGGTAAGGCTTGGAAGGATAACGAATTTCAGGGAGGGAACCGGATACACAGGGGCTTCCCGGGTACATCCGACCACCAGAGCGAAGAAGCAGAGGAGGATAATTGTGAGGAGGTGAGGGGGG
>CAILAQ010000221.1 GCA_903832165.1 uncultured Bacteroidota bacterium
ACCACCGGCCTGCATTTTGAGGATATCCGGGTGTTACTAACGGTGCTCAACCGATTAGTGGAAAAAGGCAATACTGTAATCGTTATTGAACATAATATGGAGGTGATCAAGGTGGCGGATTACATCATCGATCTCGGTCCCGAAGGCGGTCTTGGAGGTGGCCTGATTGTTGCTGCCGGCAATCCGGAGGAAATAATCAAGAACGACGATTCTTACACCGGAAAATATCTGAAAGATGTATTAACTTCACAGAACAATTCAAACAACTCAATATGAATCAAGACGATATGATCAGGGATGCGTTTAAAAACAAATCCTGGAATGAATTAAAAACGGAAAATTCCTGGCAGATCTTCAAAGTCATGGCTGAGTTTGTTGATGGTTTTGAAAAGCTTGGCCGTCTGGGTCCGAGCGTTGCAGTGTTTGGTTCAGCCAGGACTAAGCCGGATAATAAATACTATTTAATTGCAGAGGAAATAGGTTATCGTTTAACACAATTGGGTTATGGGGTTATCACCGGCGGTGGACCGGGAATTATGGAAGCTGCCAATAAAGGAGCCCAGCGGGGCAAAGGGAGATCTATCGGCATTAATATCGATCTTCCTCACGAGCAGAACCATAATCCATATATTGATAATGACAAACTGATTAATTTCGATTATTTTTTCGTCCGCAAGACTATGTTCATGCGTTATTCCCAGGGGTTTATCGTTCTACCCGGCGGATTCGGGACCTTTGATGAGCTGTTTGAGGCTTTAACGCTGATTCAGACCGGAAAGATCGGAAAGTTTCCGATTGTAATGGTCAGCAAGGAGTATTGGGGTGGTCTGGTAAAATGGATCAAAGAAGTCATGCATTCGAAAGAGCATAATGTCGCCATCACGGATTTCGATCTGTTTCACCTGGTTGATACCGCTGAAGAGGCAGTTAAGGTGATTGATGACTTCTACGAGCAATATCTCCTAAGCCCTAATTTTTAAGAAGACAGTCGGAAGACAGGAGACAGGAGACGGGAGACAGGAGACAGGAGACGGAGATCGTTGAAGGGGAGGAGCCTTGCCCATAGCCGTTAACCTGAGGATGAATTTATCAGAATGTTGTCCTGCTCCGAAGTTGTACCCACCCCGGCCCTTCCTGAAACAGGGAGGGGTTAGGGGTGGGTACAACTCAGATTATAAATACGTTACTATATATAAGTGTTCTTAGGTTGACGGCTATGGATCTAATAAATTGATTATAAATTATTTTCGGCCATGAGACCTAAATATTTGATTATTGAAAAAAAATCAAAATGGTCTCCGGTTAAAACCAGAGGCTATTGATAGGAGAATCCAACGCACCGTTGTCTCCTGTCTTCCGTCTTCCGTCTTCCGTCTCCCGTCTTATAGTCTTCTCAGCACCAGCTCAATCTTTTCCTCGAGCGGCAGCTCCCCCGGAATCCAGTTAATCGGGATGCCCCTTCTCTCCATTCCGCGGAACCAGGTCATCTGGCGCTTGGCAAATTGATGAATGGCTGTATTTAGTGAAGAAAACATCTGGTTATAAGAGATTTCCCCAATGCAGTATTGAGTAAGGTATTTGTACTCAAGTCCGTAATAAATAAGGTCTTCAGGCCTGACAATTTCAAGGAGCTCCCGAACCTCTTCAACCATACCATTTTCCAATCGATCCTTTAACCTTTGGGTAATCCTCTGTCGCCGGATTTCAGACTCGAAAAACAATCCGAAAATTTTTGCATTGACCGG
>CAILAQ010000222.1 GCA_903832165.1 uncultured Bacteroidota bacterium
CTATATCGCAGCGTTTGCCTTCACGCTGGGACCGGTTGTATGGGTTTTAATATCGGAAATGTATCCGAACGAGATCAGGGGAAGAGCCATCGGGTTAACATCGGCAGCCCTCTGGCTGGCCACTTTTCTGGTGGTGCTTGTATCCCCCTACCTGCTGAACATCGGTGCCGTCTTTAATTTCGTGATCTTCGGTTTCCTTAATGTCGCCGGCTTCCTTTTCTGTTTAAAATATCTGCCCGAAACCAAAAAGAAAACCCTGGAGCAGATGAAAGAAGTCTGGCAAAAAAGAGGGTACCTGAAGTCTTCATAAGCAAACCGGCCGATGGCTTCCTTTAGGGAGGCCGGCAGTTATCCGATTATAAATCGTATCATTATTCCTAAAAGGAAAAAATGTGTTTTTCAGCCGAAGCAAGTTTTGCAGGAGGTGTCATCATCTCAGCCATTGGTGTTGTCACTGTAACCAAAGTTCATAAATCATCACAGATCCTGTTTGCCTGTATTCCATTGTTTTTTGGATTGCAGCAGGTCACCGAAGGGATATTATGGCTGACGATACCAAATCCCGGTCATGGTGATCTTTTAAAATTCAGCAAGTACCTATTCCTGATAATGGCGGATGTGCTCTGGCCGATGATTATTCCGTTGTCCGTTCTGATGATGGAGGTTAATGAAAAAAAGAAAAGAATCATTCGCTACCTGCTCTATGCAGGAATATTAGTATCACTTTACTATTCTTATTGTTTATTGATGTTCCATGTCAAACCGGAAATCTCAGGATTTCACATACAGTACATTACAGATTTCCCTGATTCAATGCAATACATTGCCTTTGCGACCTATCTGATCGCCAGTATTACCCCGTTATTTATTTCAAGCATTAAGAGAACTCACATCATGGGATTGCTGATGTTTTTCTCCTGCGCTGTAACCGCAATATTCTATACCCAATTCCTTACCTCAGTCTGGTGTTTTTTCGCCGCATTGATAAGCGCCGTTATATTCTGGATCCTTAATGATTCAAAGCGAAAATTCAAGTTCGATAAACTGATCCTTTTAAAGGCAAACCTTATCGATCCCCTGATAAAACAGCTTTAAAGGTCCTAAAACTTAAACCTGACGATGGCTTCCTTCGCAGTTCTGAGCAACGGATCCAGCGAGAGTTTCTGTCCAACTGCATGTTCCATCCATAATTCCGGTAAAGTATTTCCTTCCATGCAGGCCTTTTTCAATCCCCTGGCTAAATTATCGGGCATATACTTATCATATAGCTGAAACATCATCACGTTGCCTAAAAAGTAGTTATACAGATAGAGGCTTCCGGTGATGAAATGGTTATAGATAGCCAGGATATGCTGGTCTTTAATACCTCCGAATACCGGCGAATAATACTGGTTCCAAATGTCCCCGCTGATTTTCAGCACGGCAGACTGCACCTCGGCAGGAGTGGCTTTCGGGTGGGCATACATCCATTTCCATGTCTCGATATCCGTCAGAGACTGTCCTCCCAGATCGAGCAGGTACCATAACGAAGCCAGGGCCAGCAAATCCTTCTGACTATTAAGTCCCTGTTTTGTTAAACCCAGTCCATCTATATTTTTATAGGCGAGCATTTCGGCAAACCCCTCTGTAATTCCGCCGGTTGGAATCCCGGCAAGAATGCTGTTATCGATATATTTTGTAGAATATACACCACAAACAACATGTCCCAGTTCATGCATGGCAATCCGGTAGGCTTTAAAATCAAGGCCATCAGCGTTAAACACAGTGGTCATCAATGAAGTATCGCCTCTCATGGCAGGCTCGTCGGAATATCCGCCCGATGTTATGGGCCTTACTTTGGCATGGGTTCCGACATAGTTGGCCTCTGATTCCGGAAAGCCCATTCTCAGAAGGATCGACGGAAGGTCCTTTTGCAGTGCGGCGGCATTAGGATACCTGGATTTAGTTATGGAGTCGAGCTTGTTAACCGGGAATGCAGACTGGCCCTGAAATCCGCTGTACCAGATATCAAATGGCTGAAGTGGCCGGCCCAATCGGTTTGCCACTATTTTCCCAACCGAAGCGATAACGGGATCGGAAAGAAAAGTACGGATCAGGGTTTCAACCTCTTCCACCTCGAAATTTGAATTTTCAAAGGTTCTTTTTATGACGGTGGATTGATCAGGAAACTGCTGATCCTCTGAACTTCTGCTTTTAAATGCCGACAACAACCCGGCATATCTTCTTGTGCCTTCCGGGGTAGATTCAATCTGCACCGGTTTACCTGATTCCATTTTAAACAACTGATTGGTCCATGGATTCCAGCGCGCAGCGGTATCCCGGATAAATTCGGCGGGAACTGTTCCCAGTGTGATATGCTCAATAATCTTTCCGGTTAATTCCTGGCGTGCCAGGCCACCCGGTCTGGTATATTCTCCCTTCAGATTATCTCTCAGGCCAAAATGACTGTGAAGTGTCAATGCTTTGGTGAAGGGGTAAGTCAGGTCGGGCATGCAGATATGATCCATGCGAAAGAAGTATTTCCCCATATATTCCTGAAATTCCTTGTACTCATCAACCGCTTCGGCCTTATAACCGGAATTGCCCCGATCAGGATACAAATCGCCCAGGCGAACCATGGCCCATTCCTGCCGGGTCCAGTTTTGCCCATTCAATCTTTTCTCTCCGAACGTATAAAACGGAAAATTAAGCTGGACAAACTGTGCAAGTTTTCCATCGTAAGGATCGGTTCCGGGAATGCAATTCCTGAAATACTGATCGGCCCTGACCTCCTTTTTATCGGTAAAGTTTTTAGATTCAGAAAATCGGAAACGGATTTTCGACAGATAGCCGTTCTGCAAGGAGAGGTTTTGCTGAATCACCTGAAAGTTTGATTTCAGTTCGTCATCCACCAGAAAATTATCCTGGGAAAACTTAACAAAATCCTCCACGGAGCCGTCGGTTTTTCGCCAGTTTTTCGACAGCTGAGCAGTGCCCTTTACGATGCGCTCCCTGTTTTTTTCACCAAACTTGTTAATCAGGCCACCCTGAATTTTGCTTAAAGTATCCTCTGGAATTAATTGACCGGCAGCCTTTGATTCTGTGATAGTTGATTTAAACAAGCTCATCTCATACTGACTATATTCCTTATAATCGCCGGTATACAAATCATGCTGCCAGATCCTGATGTACGGCAAATTGGCAGGCCGGTGTCCCCAGGGAAGGTTCGTTTGGGTTTTTCCATTAACCAATCCCCAGTGCAAACACCCTACCTGTTCCCTGAAAAATATCGGCAAAACACTTTCAACGGTAGATCCCAGCGGGCGATTGAGCCATTCGGAACAAATCAAAGGACGCTTTTGCAGCTTCAGTGAATTGATCAGTTTTTCCAACTCATTTTTTTCAGAGTAGCAATGAAAGGTGATAATATCGGAATTATCGAAAATAATTTTGTCAAGGATAGGATCTCCATCCCAATAGGCAATGGTGAGCGGCTGCGACGGATTAATTTCCCGGGCCCATCTAAATACCTTATGAGTCAGCAGATAGCTTTTATCGGCCAATGCACTGGTTGAGGGTTCGTTATACAGGTCCCAGGCCAGAATGGCGTGATCATTTTTAAAGGTGCCGATTACATCCTTCACATATTTTCCGAGCCTGTTATAGGTGGAGGTATCCTTAACCATCGTGGTGCCGGGGCTGGGCGACCAGGCCCATGCGTACCAGCCATCGCGGGGTTCGGGTTGCTTACCGAGAGCGGGATCGATATTTTCGCCAAAAACACAATCATCAAACAGGGCGGGCATCACCCGAATTTTGTGTTTAGTGCAGATCGCCAGGAACTTTGCAAGTGTTTCCCTGAAATAAGCCGGGTCCTCTTCCCACACAATAAACTGCAGCACTACTCTCAGCGTATTGAATCCTGTTTTTTCAGCCAGGGCCAGTTCCGTATCGATAACGTCAGGGGAAAAACTTGTTTTGTCCCACATGGCGGTATAATTTATGGCATTGGCCGGGATGTAGTTAAAACCGCAGATCCAGGGGTTTTCCTGATACCATTTCCATGCCCGTTGGGTGGACCATTGGGCACCGGGTTTCTGGGCCTGGACAGCAGACATCATAAAAAAGGCAAGGAATGCAGCCAGGTACGCTGATTTCATCTTTATAAAGTTCATTATAATTGCTTTTTAACCTTGAGTTTAAACTTTTCCGACATACCGTCAAGCATCATGGTTATCACGGTGCAGGTCATGCCGTTATAGGGAACCCCGAGAGGCTTTCCTGTGATTGAATCGTAGTGCTCGTTGATACCGTTTTTGAGCGCATTGGCAATTGTTTTGTCGCAAATGTCCGCTGCGATCTGGTGGTAGCCGTAAAGGGAGAACCCAACGGCAGCCTGATAATTGGGTGCCGGCCATACATCCCCACGCCAGTAATCGTCTGAAACCCAACGGCTGTCCTTTTGGTCGACTGTAGGTATCGGCAGCGGAGTCTGCCAGTGGTCGGTCATGAAGGCCTCCGCCATCCGTTTGGCCATGGCTGTTGTTGGAACTTCCGCCATCAGGGGCATCCAGCTACCGATGGTTGCCACCTTTATCTGCTCCAGGGTGTCCCTGTGAACGGCAAGAAAAGTACCGCTCTCCTCATCCCACATGTATTTACGCATGGCAGCGACTGATTTGTTTATGCGTTTCATTCGCCTCTCAGCCATCGCATTATCGCCCATGATTTGTGCAAGCCGTACCAGGCATCGCTCCGAATTGATCAGATAACTTGTATTACCGGGTATACAGATATCCCCATACCAGTTTCCCTCCCCTTCTCCCTTGCGAGTAGGGTGAGCAGTCAGTTTTAAATCATCGAGGTTACATTCGAAATCGAAGGTCTCATACCGGCCATGCTGGATCTTTCCACTGTATGCTCCAACGGCAACAAGGCCGGCATCGGTTACATCGCGCTCTTTCCAGTACCATTCGTGAAATTTTTCAAGCGGCGCAAGGCTTTGCTTTAGAAGTTCACGGTCACCATTGCGTTTAAAGATTCGCTCGAGGCCCCAACCCAGGATGGGGATTTGAGAATAGGCAGGGTAATCATTCCAGGTTGTGGTGTTTTTGGGTTCGATCATGCAGGCAACCATACCATGCGCATATTCGGGTCTCTTTGTATTCCATCGTTCCTGAAAATCCCAGTAGTTCTGAATAATTCCCCGGATAACATCCTTCTTATCAGGCAAGATCGCCAGCAGATCGACTTCGAACATGGCATCCCATATCCATTGTCCATAAAATTCATCTCCTGTTCCCGCCTGCAGCCAGGGATGTACCAGCGTACCTTCCGGTGGCCTGATTTTATCGATAACACATTGACGGAATATATCATTGGCGAGACGCAGGAGTTCCGGATCAGCGGATTCGAAGAGTGAGTCCCGAATTCCTTTGCTTACCTCCTCAGCCTCCAGTCCGATCCAGGGAATCTGGGAGATGGCCAATCCGCCAATGATACCCTCCAGACCCTTTTCAACAAACTTTCTCCTTTTCATAGTTTAACATATTACTTCCAAGTGCCCTCCAACCTCAATCACAGCATCAGCATTCAATCTCACCAGCAATTTGCCATCCTTCACCGAAATACTGTTCCCGATATCCTGGCCGTTAAGCGTAACCCTGGCCGTTGCCGGATTCATTTCCTTATTGAGCGCCAGTGAAATTGTCTTCACTTTTAACTTTCCATACTTCACACTTACTTGCGCCTTGAGCCCTGAGCCTTGAGCCTTCTGTTCAAAAGTCCCCCACCCGAGTGCTGAAGTAAAAGGAGCCTTAAAGTCATCCGGAGTTAATCGCGGAGCAAAACCGATATGGCCTTTTGGTCCATGGTATTCGAAACCGCAGGCTGCCAGAAAAACTCCATAGCTCGCCATGGATCTTGCATAATGATCGCCGCATTCCACCTCGTTCCAGGGGTTTCTGCGGATGGCATGGTACCTGTCGTGGATAGCCCGTTCAATGGCAAATCCCTCCAATAGCATATTTTCCCAGATCATATGACCTGACACCTGATGTTCGAATCCGTTCATGCACTCATTAAAGTAATAGTCGTAGTTGGATTTTACCCTTTTGGATTCGCCCTTCGGCCAGCTGCACATCAGCGTGCCTGCCTCTCCGGCCATGGCGTACCAGCGGCCTTGCTTATGAGCTTCACGATAGGCTCCTGCATCGGGAGTAAAGTTGTACTTCCAAAGCGCTTTCAGTGCTTTCCGGGTTTCTTCCTGAGGCAACACGTTACCCAAACCAACCTGGTAAGCCCAGCTTTGGCCCATTACCTGGTCGATTTCACATCCATCGTAAGAACCCACCATATTAGCTTTGGCAGGATCGCCCACCTGATAGAAATATTCGCCGTTCCACATTTTAGCCACAAAATTTTTACGGCCCGCTTCCAGTATCCGGTGACATTTCGCTTCAAAGTTATGATCACCCATTTCGATCGCCATTTCCTCACCGGCACGCAGGGCGGCCAGATAGAGTCCGCTCAGCCAGGCTACGTCGCCGAACCATTCAGCATCCAGCGTATTATGCTGGTTCTTTTTGAGCACGCCATCCTCAGTACCATCCTGAGCGATCATCCACTCCAGCGCATTCTTGATTTTTGTCCAATTGCGTTTCAGGAATTCATCATTGGGCGACATCTGGTGGTCGCGCAGGCTGCGCAGGATGATGCCTGCCTGACCGTCCATTGCGGCTCCCGTACCTTTTCCGCGGTATTCGATGATTCCATCGCCTTTATAACTATCCTCCGGATTAAAGTCCGTTTTCTCGCGCAAAACGATATCCAGCTCAGGGAATATGCGTCCCATGGTTTGTTCGTAGTGCCAAACGTGTGTACAGGTACCCTCACAGCACCCAACGCCCTCCCAGCCCCAGAATTTTCCATCATAGAAACGGAAAGCAGTTGAGGTAGCCAATGTTGAAGCATTGGTAAATGTCCGGTCGAGGAACCAATAAGGCAGTGTTGAATCATACCAGGTATCCCGCCAAAGTTTGGTTTGAGAATAGAGTTTACTGATATTTTTTGTCAGATAGCCCGCAACTGCTTCAGCATTAACAAATTTCGAAGCATAATAGCGCCCTGTTCCGGGTTTTCTGAGATTCGGGAAATTCCAGGTGAGGGCAAAGGTAAACATGGCAGACTCCCCTCCTTTCAAAGTTATGGTCCGACCCAAAGCTCCCACCAGATGTTCGCTTAGAGTAACCGATGCTTCCGCTCCGCTTTTACCACCCATACCCAAGCTATCAGTAGCAACGAAACTGTAATTTGCCTTGTCGCCTAACAATGCCAGTCCCATGGTGCCAAAATCCGGCAGTTTTTCCATCTCTTCGGGCAGTGCCTTCTGATCGCTGAACGTTATGCGTCCGACGCCGATATTGCCCCAACCACCAGTTTCAGCATCGACTATCTGTATATAAGCTTCTTTACCCTGAAGCTCAGCAACATTGATGCTCTGCAGCTTCATTTTATTATCATTCGACCCGGTAGCCTGACGGGCAACTTTTCCGTCTACCATCACATTGAAGCAGGTTTTGTCCTTATGCGCACCGCCACCTATCCAGGTATTAATGAATTTTCTATCTATAGTAAATTTCTTACTGGTGAGAGATCCCGCAGCACCGTCTCTGTCGGCCACTTCCCGGGTAGTTCCAGCCTGAGCGTGAGAATTCACGACCCTGTCCGTATCACCGCCAACATCACCCTGATAATCCGGTATATCTGTTTTTTTGATCGGGCCCTTACCGAAAGCATTTCCCTCAGCAACCCATCCAACATAGGTTTCGCTGCGCCAGTCTTCGAACTGAACGTCCGGTCTGGCGGATCCTGAAGGAGTTTCAACCTTTTCAGCCAGGCAGTCAAGGAAGGTGTATCCTTTTCGGTTAAGAATCTGATTAATCCGCTTACCCCCGGCGTCGCGATTATTGAGACAGACCGCATTTTCAAGCCATCCATACAGAGTAGCTTCAACTGCCTCAGCGGTTACGTTTTTAACGGTAAAGCGCATGATTGTTGCGGGCAGGCTGGATTCATCCACTGAGAGTGGAATAAACGGTGAGAAAGCTTCGAGTGAAACCGATACCGGGTTACCCTGATACTCCACAGTGCCTATCGGGTACTCACCACGAAAGGTCACATCGGGAAATCCTGATTTATCCAGGCGGCGGGTAATAGTTTCATCATTCGAGATGGTTTTCAAGGCAAATCCCTGCTGAAAGGGAGCAGAAGGTTCCACCGGATGGGCATAATGGGAGTCACCTGTCGCCATCCTTTTATTAAATATATCCCAATGCCACAATTTACCATCCCCGCCCAGATATACCTGTCCGGCACATATTCCCCCGACCGGCATGCCGATATATTTCAGTTCTTCTCCTTTATATACCTGGGGTTTGCCTCTTTCAAAAAGGCTTTTTACCCATTCAGGGCTAAGCTTTTTATCGACAGGCACCATATCCTGAAAATCGGAGGAATTAAATGGTCCGGCAATCAGCGGCAATCCGGCATAAAGGCCAATCGAGCCCAGACCGGTCAGCCTAAGAAAACCCCGGCGATCCAG
>CAILAQ010000223.1 GCA_903832165.1 uncultured Bacteroidota bacterium
CACCATTCGCTCATCGCCGCCCGGAGGCACCTCGGCATTTTTTACCATAGACTGATAAGCTTTCTCCTTATCGATACCAGGAAGCTCTTTCAGAATGGCTTCCGCGATAAGCATGTCGCTGTTGCTCCCGCCTTGGGTACGCCCGTTAAAATTCCCTGAGCGGGCATCGGGGGTGAACCCCTCCTGTTCATACATATCTATGAGTGAGCGGGTTATATCGGACTGAATTTCAGGGGCAAATAAAATAAACAGTGGGTGACTGGTTCTGTAGGTATCCCATATGCAATAGAAATCATCGTAATACGGCTCCTTATTTGTCCAGAGAGGATTTTCTCCGGTACGGTTGACTGGCTGCATCATAGTGTGATACAGGGCCGTATAGAATTTTGTTTTCTCGATTTTCGAAGGTGAGTCCACCCGGATCCGGCTAAGGTAGGTGGTCCATTCGTTCCGGGCTCTGGATGCAGCCTGCTCGAAATTTACCGTGCCGGACTCCATGATACAATTGGTGCGTGCCTTGCCAGTGCTAATGAATGATATTCCGACTTTAACACCAACCGACTGGCCAGGCTTGCAATCGTAACCAAACCAAGCTCCTGTGGCTTCGCCCGAATCGAATTCCGACTTATTGGTGTTGTGCACTTTGCCCGATTTCCAGGTGCCGAAAGAGGTCGATGGTGTATCGAAAATGGCATAAAAATAAACTGTATAAGGGCCACCGGTATTCCATCCGCCCTTTACCCGTGAATAACCGCAGATCTCCCGGTCGGAGAGGATTTCAATTTCCGACCCCACAAGTTCCTGAGCTTCAAAACAGCAGGATTGCTTACCTAAAAAACTGCCGGCATCGAGGAGGATTCCAGATTGTCCGCCTTTACGGAAAGTATATCTGTGGAGGCCTGTTTTCTGGGTGCAGCTAAGCTCTGCAAAAATATCGCCTCCGGTAAGTTCCACTGAGTAATAACCGGGTTTAGCGATCTCTTTACCACGTGCCGAGCCATAATCAGATACATTCAGGTCGCCTGAAAAAGGGTACATCAGTATGTTTCCGTATTTTGGTCCGCCCCCCGTTCCACTCACATGTACATGGCTGAAACCACGGATTAAACCATCAGCAGTATACCCGCTGTTGGAATTCAGCTGACCACAGTCGGGCCCCAGTTTCACCATGCCAAAAGGATAACTAACACCGGGAAAGGTGTTGCCACCCCCCTGTGTTCCTATAAACGGATCAACAAACTGATTAACATCTTCATCTTTGGTTGAGGCACCCTGTGTCATAACGCGCTGTGCTCCTCCCCGGCGCTGCTGTGCCGGAAGAGAGAGAGCAGCCAGAAGAAGGGCTGCGATTATTATGGTTGCTTTCATGTTGGGTAAATTAGGGCAAAAGGGTAAGAGGGCAAAAAGGCAAAAAGGAAAGTTCAAAAGGATAAAGTTGCAAGGTGCACATAATCTGATTATTACTTATTTACTAATACTTTCCTTCCTGCCTTTTTGCCTTCCTGCCGTCCTGCCTTAGTTTTGTTATTGCAATATCGAAAACTGTGCGTAAATTTAAGAGTCCCCTTCATACATTATTTCATGCCATGAAACACCTTTTGACAGGAATGATGACCGTATGTTTAATGCTGCTCGGTCAGGGACAAGCGCAGTCGCAGCAAATAACAGGTTATGTTTATGATATTGAAACGCAAAAGCCACTTTCCGGCGTAAATATTTTCATTGGTGGAACCGAACCCGGTACAGCCACAAATTTCGATGGGTTTTTCAAGCTGAAAATTACAAAGTTTCCGGTATTTCTTTTCTTCAGCCATGTGGGTTACGAATTGAACAAGGCGGAGCTAAAAACACCCGGAATATCTGACCTTAAGATCTATCTGAAGCCCGAAATCCGGCAAATCGGAGAAGTCACCATATCAGGGGAACGGATTATGAATCTGATTAAAGGGGATACCCTGAACATTGTTGATTATGAAATTGCGAATGAACAGATTCTGATGATCGCAAATACGCATAAACACCTCAACGAACAGCGGCTGTACCTGACTACTCTTTCCGGAGAAATAATTTCCTCAAAAAAGACTTATGGTGCCGGGCATCTGGTCAAGGCTGCACTTAACGAGCACCTTTTCCAGCAGAAGACTTCACGAAAAAGTAACAGCACATTTCATATAGCACCCGGCGATACGGTATCCAGGCTGGTTAAAACCGTATCTGACCCTTATGGCGACTTCCGGTATGTGAGACCGATCGATTTTCTGGAGTCAATTCCGTTGACCCCGGCAGCCGAATTTCTCATCAAGGATAGCTATGAACGCTGTGTAACGGCTCCGGTAATTCAACGCAAGAACGATATTGCCATTTTCGATTTTTTTGGAAACACTATCGATTTTTTTAATGCAGATGGCAGCCTGCTTAAATCAGTGCCAATCAAATTTCACCTCAGGGAATACACTGAATTGCTTGTTATCAGGCGGACCGATATCGACATGGATAATTTCAGTCAGAGAATCCTGTACGACGAAAAAGCAGACCGAATCTATGCTTTATGGCATCTGAGATCTACCGGTCGCTATTCACTTAAAGAGATTAACCCCGAAAACGGGGAGATAGTCAGAGTGGTTGAGGTCCCCGACTATCCCTTTATCGATAGAATGCGCATTCATGGCAATACCCTGTTTTTCCTGTACACTGAAAAGGCCTATCCGTTTTACCGGAGTTTATATAGGATGATACTTTAATAAAGTAAGAGGGTTGAGATTCCGGTTTTTGAAGTAAGAGATTCCAATGAAGAATTCCGAATGCCGAAGTAGGAGATTCAGGTCACCATGAAATAGGAAGTTCATACTTCATGGACACTTGGTACTCAAACCTCGGAACTCGTAATTCTAAATTGGAATCTCAACCCTCTTACTTCAATTATTCATTGTGTTAAATCCCAATCCGCAGCCCCGCATTGAATCCGGGGTACATCGATACATCACTCCTGTAATGATGCTGATATTCGGTATCAATTTCATTGCCCGCAACCAATACATTCCAGCTCGCACCGCCATAAATGCCAATGTTTCTGGTCAGGTTCCAGCAAAGTGAAAGATTTGCCCGGTTGAGCAGATTCATATGGGGAGAATACCATTCATTTTCCATGATCTGGTAGGAAACTGCTTCTATGCCGATATCAAAATGCCTGCCCATCGGTATCAGTCTGCCCAAACCGTAACCGAAGCCCCATTTCAGGTTGCCGTGCATCGTAGTAGCGCCCAGTGACAGGATGTTATAAAATTGCCGCACCCCCGTCTTGAAGCTGACCTCACCATACAGGGTTTCGTTTCCACCCATCTGGATTACCTTGTAACCGTGCTTTACGAAGCTCAGGAAACCAATTGGAATGCCCTTTTCAACGGTATCAGCCACATTTACTACGCTCACCTGCACTCCCTTAAGTTTGTGTGCATAATTGAAAAATCCTGATGCCTGAACACCCGTCTGGGTTCCGGTAGTAACATTGGCAAACCCCGAAGCCTGAACACCTTTGGTATCACCTACCGTAACGTTGGTATAACCTGCAACCTGCACCCCGTCAACTGTATCAAGTGCCACATTGGCGAAACCAGCCAGCTGCAGTCCTTTTACATTATGCCGGTTATAATTCCAGTATCCGGCGATTTCAATGCCATTGGCTTCGCCGAAGGTATTATTGCAGAAACCAGCCAGCTGAATACCGTCCATATCACCCTTGAGGGCGTTTGCAAATCCGGCAACTTCTATGCCTTTTAACCCTCCCGAGTAACCGGCAAAAAGGTTAAAAGATATCCGGTTGACAGTATTCCACGACTGCAACCCATTGGTGCCAAGCGGAGTAATAAAGCTGATATGAAACGGGCTGATGCGGACAGAATCCTGAGCCGGCAGATTTCCATTAAAAATGATTGCCGCGAAGGCCATCAGTATGATAAGTTTTTTCATGTTTTTGAGAATTTAATATTGTTTGATATTTATTGACGTACCACTCTTCCGCTGCCGGAGACATGCACATCGAGCTCGGGATTGCCGGCATAATAGATGCTGCCGCTGCCGGAGATCAGCGCCTTCAATTGTTCCTCAACGGTAAATCTTGCGCTTCCCGAGCCACTGATCGTAGTCTCGGCTTTCGGGGTCGCTAGTCCGGTGCCGTGAAATCCACCAGATCCGGAAATAAGAAGACTCAGTTTATCGGTATTGCCTGAAAGAAGCATTTCACCTGATCCGGAAATCAGTGCATCAAGGTGCTTCGACTCCGTTTCAAGATCGATATTCCCTGATCCGGAAATCACGAGATTAAGTTTATCGAGATTTATAAAAGGGGTTATTCCCTCGATTTTACCCGAGCCGCTGATACCGGCCAGTTTAAGGGTTGGCATCGTAATATAAATCTTAACGGGTTTCGAATATCTTACCATCTCATGAAAATGGATGGTCCAGATTCCATCGGACATCTGATCAAGATCGATATTGTCAATGATGTTCTGTTGAGCTTCGATCTCCACTTTCAGGGTTTCGCCTTGTGCAAGATAAATATCGGCAGCAATGGCTGACACGAATCCATCGAAATTATCAGTGCTGATTGTCTGCTGAACAATTTCTCCCTGACCGGAGATACCGAACATAAATTCATCGTGACAGGAAGCCAGGGCCAATGGAAGGATCGCAGCCATTGCGATCATTAACTTCCGCATTTTACTTTTCATCATTTTTTTCAGAGTTAATTTGATTAGATAGAGTTCATTCATAAGGATGACAGTCATCCTTACAAATACCCCTATCCACCCCGAAAAAAAAGTTAATTAAAAACGGAATCCCGCTGTAGCGCCTAACCTGATACTGACTGGAGTGCTTGCAATCATCAGGTTTTTAATAGGATAAGAGAAAATAAATGGAAAATCACCGGTTCCGGCATCCGCATGATCCAGGCCTGCAAATCCGTTCAATGTGGGTCCCAACAGCAAGGTCAGGTGTTTAGCCAGACGGATATCGAGGGTAGGTGCAAAACGGATTTGTGCGCCCAGGGACCGGAGAAAATTCCGGTTGTCGGCAAGGTAATTACCCGTAAGATCCATGCTCAGGGCAAGCACTTTTGAAATTTTGATCTGCGTACCAAAACCACACCCAACCGAAAGCAGGTCGCGTTGAATCCCTGCAGTGAAAATATTATATAAACGACTGACACCTGTTTTAAAAGTTACATTAAGTGGAAACAGCTCATTGGCAGTCAGCTCAAGCGGATGATATCCTTTTGCAACATAACTGAACAGTCCGATTGCCACTCCTGTACTTGCGGTATCCGCAAAATTGAAAGGCGCAATCTGCACTCCACGCAATTCTTTTGCATAATTCATAAATCCGGCAACCTGCCATCCCTTATTGGCGCCCGAAGTGAAATTCCCAAATCCCGAAAGCTGGGCTACCTTCACGTCCTTAAGTGCAATATTCGCGAACCCGGAGGCTTGCAGTCCATCCACATTCTGACTCGTAAAATTGCTGAAACCTGATATCTGAGTCCCATACATAGGGCCTCTAAGCACATTACTGAACCCGGCAAGCTGAACACCCCGAACTGTATCCATAACGACATTGGAGAATCCGGTACCCTGCAATCCGGTAAAGGATCCGCCATCATAATTGAAAAAACCGGACAGCTGCACCCCATTGCTCTTATTACCAACAATATTGCCGAAACCCGAGAGCTGCACCCCCGACATTTTCTTTCGCACTATGTTAAGGAACCCACCCAGCTCAAGTCCTTTCAGCCCACCCGCATATCCGGCAAAAAGGTTAATCGAAAAACGGTTCGTGATTAATCCCGAAACAAAGCGATTGCTCCCGATAAATGGAAACAGTGAGAGTTGTGCCCATCTTTGCTCCTCAACCGGAATATTCTCCGCAGTGATCCTGGCCTTTACCGGTACCAGCGCCTTAACAAGGGTCCGCTCATTCAGGCCATTCATCGGCACCTCCTGCATCGGATTTTCGTTAAGTTTTGTCGGCTTTGGTGTCAGCGATATATTACGCGACGACACCTCTTTGGGCTTTACAACTATCAGGGTATCAACATACCCGGCCTTACTGTAGCTGAGAACTTTCTGCTCCTGATCGCCCGGCACAGTGAGAGAATAATATCCTTTTGAGTCTGTAGCCGAAACGAACATCCCTTCCACCTCATATATACTTGCAGAGGTAATTATTTCACCGGTTTGGGCATCATAGATATAACCTGTGATCGTATACTCCGGGTTGCTCTCCCTTTTCGGAGCTCGTTTTTCCGGTTGATTATTCAGCAGAATTACATGATTTCCCAGCACTTTATATCTGATGCCTGGTCCCATCAGATCTTTCAGAACCTGATTCACCGGTTGATTTTCTGCATGTACAGAAACCAGGCTATCGCCCCGAATAATCTCCGAATTGTATGAAAATAGGAAGTCGCCTGATTCAGCAATTTTCGGCAGTGCATTTTTCAGCCTGACCTGTTTCAGATCGATGGAAATCTTTTTCTCCAGATGGTTCACCTGCCCAATGACCATTGGTGAAATGGCGAAAAACAGAGCGCAGAGGAATAGCAATATTGCTTTACTTTTTCTCATCGGTGCATCCTTTTCCGTTAATGATAAACTTGTCCTTATCCCGGCTCATGGTGAGATCGAACGAAGCCGCCACCACTTCCAATATCTGATCGATGGATTCATCAGTAAATGTTGCCGACAAAAGACAATTCAAGATGGTGGTATCTTTTACCTGGATATCGGCCTGGTAATGTTTCTTAAGTAAATCGAACACCAGCGATAACTTTGTTTCCTGGAATATCAGCTTTTTATTTGCCCAGAAAAGCTCATCAGCACCAATATCAGCCGGCTTTCCGATATCGATAGTACCCTGTCTGATTACGCCCCGCTCCCCGGCTTTAAGCACTATCCTGATCGTATCGCCTTTCACCGGATCAACCCTGGAAAGTTCCACCCGGCCGCTCTCCACATAAACCTCCAGATCAGCACCCTGATAGGCCTTAACATGAAAAGCAGTCCCCAGCACCTTTACCTGGCCAAGTCCGGCATCAATGATAACGGGTGAGCCGGTTCGTGCTGAACCTGGAAGAATGCCTCCCCTTTCAGCTCGACTCTTCTATTAATTTTGGCAAATTTCTTCGGAACTCTGAGTTCAGAATTTGAATTCAGCACAATGGCCGATCCGTCTGTGAGTGTATCCTGCACGGGTGTCACTGTGGCCGCAAAAGTCTCATAACCGCGATCCTGCCTGTTTTGGTTCATCCTGATAAACACCACTGAAGCCACCCCGATCAGCAGCATTGCTGCAACGGCCATAACCAGCCTCAGGGCGCGCTTACTTGATAAAGACCGGGGAGACAGAAGACGGGATGAAGACAGAAGACGGGAAGACGGATGAGACGAGTGACCATTAACCTCCTCACCTATTTTAACCTCCTCACCTTCTCTCTTCTCCTCTCCTATCCTCTTTTGCATGCGGTCCCACGCACGATTGGTATCAAAAGCTATTGATGCGGGCTCAAAGGTTCCGGCAGCGTTCCATGTCTTTTCAAGGCTCGCAAAGTAGGTGTGGTTCTCCTCCGATGCACTCAGCCAGGCCTCCACTGTTGCACGGCCCTGCTGCGAAATCTCATCCAGGAGATAAAGCACCAAAAGTTTCTGATCGATATGGGTTTGATCCTTCTTCATTTCGCCTCTATAGTTATGACAGTTTAAAACCGTCAATCACTAAACCAATTTCAAATATATTTTCACTCATCCCTGAAAAGTCCTTTAAATATCAAGAGTATCAATGGCAGATAATCCACCAGCCCCTCCCGCATGAATTTCAGCGCCTGATACATCTGGTTCTCCACCGTTTTCACCGATATATTAAGCCGGTCGGCGATTTCGCGGTATTTGAGCCCTTCGTAACGGCTGAGTATAAAAATTTTTCGCCGCTCGGCCGGCAGCTGGTCGATGGTCTCCTTAATGCGCTGTTCCAGTTCCGATACTATGGTTTCATCAATAAGAGTGGATTCACTTTCCTTCATATCCTCCTCATTGACAATCTTATGGGCATCACGTATCGAGATATGATCGATTACGTTCATGCATCCGTTGCGTACGGCGCGGAACAGATAGGATTTGATGGTGGTATTGATAACCAGCCCTTCCCGGTTTTTCCACAGCTTGAAAAACACCTCCTGCACTACATCTTCAGCGGCATCAGGATCATTCAGAAAGAGGTTGGCATAAGAGCAGAGCCTGCTGTAATGCAGTTTGAAAAGCTTCTCAAAATCGGAGACATCCCTGATCATGCTATTCAACGATAAATTTCCGGCTAAGCCTTTGTCCGTTTTTAATAATATCGATAAGATAAATCCCTTTATCCAATCCTGATACATTCACAGTATTGCTTGCGGATTCGGTTGACTGCATCATCACCAGCCTGCCATCAAGAGTATAAAAACGAAGTTCTGCACCAGCAAATCCCTGCTTATCGAAATCGATATTTACCTGACTATGGGCCGGTACCGGATAAATTCGGATATCGGAATCAGATAATACTGATACTGAAATTCCCAGACTCCGGGGAACTGCAAAATCCCAGATTCCGCGGGCATAAGTTGCAAATCGGGCCGTACTTATTCCCGGTATATATTCAATATCCATATAATGAACGAGAGGTGCTTTTTTTCCTGCGATATCACTCCAGCCACCAGTTGCAGTGCGTAGCATCATGGGTGCCACGCCGGTGGCGGCAAACAGAAGGCTCTCATCTTCATTGGCATCGAATGCCTCCACGATGGTTTTGGGCAGTCCGGTGGAAAGTCCCTTGAATGTAGTTCCGTTATCAGAAGAATAATAGACAGCTGGATTGGAATAGCCGCTACCGCCCACCCATACCTTACCAAGCGTTAACCTGGATGGGAAAATTGCCCGGGCATAGAGGCTTCCAGACAGCAATTTTTTGCTCGACCAGGATTTTCCTGCATCCACCGACCGGAAAAAGTAACCGTTAGCCGTGGCCACATACCAGTAACTGCTGTCGATTGGTGAAATCGCGATAGCTGTCACCAGATCGCCTGCCGTTGCTTTGAAATTATAGGAGTATTGAACCGCCGTGGCGTTGGCATTTTTTTGCGCTTGTATCCTGATAAGATAACTACCTGTGCTGCCCACAGGTGCGCCGGCGGTAAAGCATTGATCGGGATGTTGCGAGGGTACCCAGATCGGGGCTTCCCAGTAAGGGCACTCCTTGTTCACCCAGGAGGGCGAAAAAGTTGAAGGGGTAAAATCAGTTTCGGGAACAGTCACATAATTGCAGCCCACTCCCCACCACCAAACCCAGAAGGTCTGGCCATTATCGCCCGAGGCAATATTGGTGACATCACCGTTCCAGATCATTCGAAAATCTGCAGCGCTTGTGCCATCGGACCCGCTGAGTGTTTTAAGGTAACCGTTATCCTGCGTACCCACAAACATCTTTCCGGGCTCGCTGTACTTGGTAGACATTTTATAAATCTGCGTAGAATTAAGTCCGGGAACGCTCATGGTAACCATATGGTCATGAGCAGCATCGCGCTTATACATACCACCATCCGTGCCAAAATAAACATCCGTTTGCCCGGCAGGATTCAGGCTCATGAGTGTTTTGGGCACATCGCCATGGTAAAGGGCATAGCTGTTGGTAGGATCCATGTCGATGAGCTTCCAGTTCTTACCTCCGTCCGTGCTCCGGATAGTGAGTACCCCTCCAAAATAGAGAGTATCAGCCGTGAATACAGAACCTGAAAAGGAGTTGTATCCAAATGGATAAGCAGCTACTCCATCGGCATAATCACCCTGGTGAGTCCAGGTAGTTCCGCCGTTATCCGAAGCATAATAGCGTGCAATTCCGGCATCACCCACCCAGGCACGCAGCCTTACCGGGTTGCTGTTGGAAGCGCCGGCAAGCAGCAGTCCGTTTTCCGAAATAATTCCCGAAATTTTGCTTTTGAAAATCCGGCTGCCATCCTGGGAATTAACTACAAAAAGGCTGTCTTCCAAAGCGAGGTAAATATCCGGAGTTGTCTCCTGGCCAGTCATCCACATATCGCTGTGCTCATTTCTTGAGCCATCGCCGGTCCGGATTTTCGAGCGGTAAAATGCGGTAAAAGTCGTTCCCTGATCCGTTGACTTATAAATGGTATAATAATCGGTTGATTTTTGTGCATGATACTCCTGTACAAACAGATAGATGGCATCGCGTGTTGATTTTCCCCGTCGGATTCCCGATACCGGATATTGGAACAGCCCCGATGGTTTTTGCCAGGTTTTCCCTTCATCATCCGAATAAAATACACCCCAGCCATCCATGGTTTTCTGCCATCCGGCAACAAAAATCCGGTTATGGTCGGCCATCGCAATAATATCAAGATAACAGGCAACTCCCTGAGCTACAGGAAACTGGTCGTTCAGGGATTTCCAATCCGTACCGTCAATATTCCCCTTGAAAACCAGCCCATGATCGCTCAGGCAATAGATTAATCCCGATTTGTAATCGATTTTCATATCGGTAATCCGGCCAGGAATATTTGCAGGTCCGCGCTCCGACCAGTATCTGTCAAGAGAATCGGATCCCGACTTGAGCTGCCGGGTTTCGATCAGCTGCCGCATGGAGGCTGCTTCAATGGTTTTCCAGTTATCGCCGAGTTCGGTGCGATTTATGGTATTGATCCATTCGGCAGGAACACCCTCCCGCTTAAGCTCACGTGCAGATTCATGCTTATCGGCAGCCGGGGAATCTGTCAGGATCGCGGTTAGCAGAGCCACTCCCAGGAGGACAATTACACAAGAGAAAACGGTGTACTTCTTCATGCGATTATGATATCGAGGTAGTCGGGTTTTTGAAGTAATAGATTCCGGGTTGTTGAAGTAATAGATTCGAATTGAGAATTTCGAATTCCGAAGTACAAGATTCAGGGCACCATGAAGTAGCAGATTTCTACTTCACGCATACTTGAATCTCCACCCTCGGAATTCGTAATTCTGAATTGGAATCTCAACCTTCTTACCTTCCTTATAATATTGTTATCGCAGCAGCAGCGTCGGTACTCAGTTTTCCGGTGGTTATCCGCAGCACCCCGCCCCGGTCATTCGCCTCAAACTTCCAATCGCCCTCCGCACCTTCAATCTTCCCACTTACTCCTTTTACCTTTCCTTTTGCCTTTTGCCCTCTGCCTTCTGCCTTAATATCCTGCCCTTTTGCCTTAACAGCCGCAGGCAGTTGAGCGGTGTGAATCTCCAGCACATAAACCCTCTCCTTCAACCTCCCTTTAAAATCGCCCTTTGCGGCATTGATGACAATATCCATTCCCTTGCCTGCAGCGCGATTATCGGTGACCTCGAATTTCGTGGTTGCGAAAACTCCCTGCCGGTGCTCGCGGGTCAGACCGTCATCTTCATACATTTCAAATTCATTGTGGCCATTCGGATAAATATCCAGCGTGAGGGTATCTGTTGGTTTTTCCCAATCGAAATACATTTTCTGGTACATCGGAATAATAGCGCCCGCACGTACAAACAGCGGAAGCTTATCCAGCGGGGCCGGATAATTGCTGATCCATTTATTGCCTGAATTTACCGATCCGTCCCAGTAATCGATCCAGTTGCCGGCCGGGAAGTAGATGCTGTCGCGTTTGGCTTCGGATTTATATACCGGTGCCACCAGCAGGTCGCGGCCAAGCAGATATTCATATTGCGTTAATGATCCAAGTGCAACCGGATCGGTCGGATATTCGAGTACGAGACCGCGTACCGCCGGAACCCCGGTATGGTTCGATTCGGCGCACAGGGTGTACATGTATGGGGTCATCCGCTGCTTGAGCTGCAGATATTTGCGGTTGATGCTGGTGAATGGTTCCCCAAACAACCACGGCTGTTTATCCTTAATACCGTTTTTATTGTTCGATGCCCAGCCCGACATGCCCATGAGCACGGG
>CAILAQ010000224.1 GCA_903832165.1 uncultured Bacteroidota bacterium
CCCATTGCAAGCGGCAGCGTCCATGAACTTACGTCGTAAAAAGTGCTGTCCGAAAATTTAGTAACAGTTTCAAAAATTGATCTGACCATTCGGAATTCAGGCTGATTTGTCGGAACAAACCAGGAAGATCCGGGATTATATTGGGTTCCGTTAACTTCAGCAGGACTATCAAGACTAGTGACCCTGATCTGATGCTGAAGCAATATATCAAGCATCATTCCGGATTTATAGGGGTCATGACTGTCGCCAAACAAATAGCCTTTTACCGGTGAATTCTCTGCCTCGGTCAGCGCGGTCTTGTAGAAATCAGCCATATAATATTGGAGCTCTTTTTTCAGGTCAATGGCTGCGGCCAGAGTGGACAGAGTTACAGCAACCTGGTTTCTGATAGTGAAAGGAAAGGAGAGCAGTCCGTTGGCTGTCTGGCGGAGGTGTCCCCGGCTGCTTGCCTGCTCAAAAAGAATTCCGATGGAACCATGAATGTCGGGATAAGATGAACCTTTACCAATATAAAAATCATCAAAACTTTCCTCAGTGAAATATAACGATCCAATCTGATCCAAAGCCTTGGCATGATAGGTTCCAATTTTCTGGGTCAGTGCAAAGTTTCCGGGCGGGATCAAAGGGTTGTTGCGTGTTGGTACACCCGGTTGAAAGAAAAAGGTTGATCCTGAACCCATTTCATGATGGTCGGTCACAACATTGGGCTTCCAGCTATGAAACTGGGCAATCAAAGCCCGTGTTTCAGGGTGCTGAAGCAAGAGCCAGTCACGGTTCAGATCGAACCAGTAGTGATTTGTTCTTCCGCCCGGCCAGGGTTCTTGAAATTCGAATGAGTTTGGATCGGAATTATTGTTCAGGCTTTTTCTGGTATTGACAAAGTAGGCGAATCGGTTAAGTCCGTCCGGATTTATGCATGGATCAAGTAATATTACAGTCTGGTCAAGCATCTGAAGAATATTTTCATTCTCGCAGGCGGCCAGGTAATAGGCAATCACCGGTACTGCATTAGCGCCGCTGGGCTCGTTTCCATGAACACTGTAACCCAGCCAGACCACCAGCGGGTCCTTATTTTTGATTTTACCATCTGAAGCCGGATCTGAAGCCGCAAGATGGTCCAGCCGAAGTTGTCCAATATTCTGATGATTAGCAGGCGAGGTGATAATTAATTGGATAAGAGGCTGCTTTTCATAAGTCTCGCCAATCTTTACAATGCTGATCCGGTCCGATGCCTGATCCAATACTTCCAGATATCTGATAAGCTTGTCATAGGTGAGGTGATACTCGCCGGTTTTAAATCCGAGAACTGATTCCGGAGTAGGAATGCCAGGGTTATATTTTGCTGTCGAAGGGAGAAAGTAGTCGAGTCCGGATTGGGCAATCAGGTTGCCGAAACTTGATAACCAGAGTAAAACAATAACAGAATGGCGCATATTATTCGGGTATTTAATTGTTTGAAATTAGGCTATCCAACATTAACAACCAAGAAAATAACTTATTAGATTTAGATCGCCAGAACTGAATTAAGGAAAACCCGTATGATTAATCGTGAACTACTGAATCCCAGCAGCATAGTAATTGTGGGAGCCTCAAATGACCTTCGGAAACCAGGTGGTAAGATATTGAAGAACTTACTCGATCATAATTTCCCGGGCCAGTTATATGTTGTAAATCCAAAAGCATCAGAAGTTCAGGGAGTTCCATCTTTCCCGAATGCAATGTCCCTTCCGAATGCAGATCTGGCCATTCTGGCTATACCTGCTTTTGCTTGTCTGCCAGTGGTTGAAATACTGGCAAGGGAAAAGCAAACCAAGGCTTTCATCATTATTTCGGCAGGATTTTCTGAAGAGAGCGAGGAGGGCAAGCTGCTGGAACAGAAAGTTGTCGAAATTCTCAATGAAACCAATAGCTGCCTGATTGGTCCCAATTGTACCGGTGTAATTACCACTTCATATGCAGGATGTTTCACCCTGCCAATACCAAAGCTGGACACACATGGAGCTGATTTTATCTCAGGATCCGGGGCTACAGCGGTTTTTGTAATGGAAGCGGCGATGCCGATGGGACTTACTTTCTCCAGTATGTTCAGTGTTGGGAATTCAGCTCAGATAGGCGTTGAAGATGTGCTTGAATATCTGGATGAGAATTTCGATCCTGAAAATTCCAGCAGGGTAAAACTGGTCTATCTGGAAAGTATACAGAAACCGGATAAACTTCTGAAACATGCTTCCTCACTGATCAATAAGGGTTGCAGGATTGCTGCCATCAAGGCCGGAAGCTCCGAGGCAGGAAGCCGGGCAGCTTCCTCCCATACCGGTGCTCTGGCCAGTCCGGATACTGCTGTTGATGCACTCTTTAAGAAGGCAGGGATTGTACGTTGTTACAGTCGTACGGAACTCGCTACCATGGGTGCGTTATTCATGCATAAGAAACCTAAAGGGAAAAATATTGCCATTATAACACACGCCGGCGGTCCTGCCGTTATGTTGACTGATGCATTGTCAGAAGGAGGAATGGAAGTGCCTGCCATTACCGGAAAGCCTGCCGTGGAACTCCTTGCAAGGCTGCACCCGGGATCATCCGTAGCCAATCCAATCGATGTTCTTGCAACCGGTGGAGTGGAACAAATGGATGCCGTAATAGAATGCGTTGACAAGGAGCTGGATAATATTGACGGAATGTGCATCATCTTTGGCAGTCCTGGCCTGGATTCGGTTGAGCCGGTGTATAACCTGATCGATGAGAAGATGAAAACATGTAAAAAGCCGATCTATCCGATTTTCCCTTCAACCACAAACGCCAGAGATGAGATCGCCTCATTTCTTTTACGGGGCCGGATCAGCTTTCCCGATGAGGTTCTTTTTGGTAAAGCACTTGTGAAATCTTGCCAGACTGCAGAACCCTCATTTGCCAAATCCGATATATCTGAACAGGTGTACAGCAAGATTCGAAAACTTGCGGATCATTTTCCGGATGGCTATCTCGCCCCTGATCAGATACAGCTGCTGCTTGATGCTGCCGGAATTTCGCGTATTCCTGAGCGGGTGGTTAACAGTTTTGAAGAAGCTGTGAGCACATCGCTTTCGTTCGGTTTTCCGGTTGTATTGAAAGTCGTTGGTCCTGTCCATAAAACAGATGTTGGGGGAGTTTTACTTAACCTGAGCAACCATGAGGAAGTTGTTGATGCATACGAAAAGCTGATGTCGATCGATGGGGCTACCGGCGTTTTACTTCAGCCAATGCTCAAGGGTCGTGAACTTTTTGTGGGAGCCAAACGTGAAAATCCTTTCGGGCATATTGTTATGATTGGCCTCGGAGGAATCTTTATCGAAGTTTTGAAGGATGTCCAGACAGGTCTTGCTCCTTTGTCTGTTTCAGAAATAACTTTTATGATCAGTCAATTAAAAAGCAAGAAATTATTGGATGGTGTACGCGGTCAGCAAGGGGTAGCTATTGATCAGTGGATTGATTTGATTATGAGGGTTTCAGATCTTTTATTTGCTGTTCCGGAAATTGCTGAAATGGACCTGAATCCGGTTATGGGACTCAAAGATAGGGTAGTTGCCGTTGATGCCAGGATCAGGATCGAAAAGTAACCGCGAAATTTATATTTTTGTGAAAATATTTTAAGGAAATGGATAAAATTGCGATTCTGTATGGTCCCGCAGGCGGTAACACTGAGAAGGCTGCAAGAATGGTTGCTGCGTCCTTTGGGGAAGGCAAAGCCATCCTGATTCCGATCAAGGATGTTCAGGAAAATGATTTAGCGAATTACTCAAAGATTATTTTTGGAGGACCCACTGTTGGTACCCATACCTGGTCGGATCCTAACCAGAAAAATGATTGGGATATCTTTCTGACCAGGTTGTATAAAATGAGTCTTCAGGGTAAAACCTGCGCAGTTTTCGGACTTGGCGACCAGGTAAGTTATTCCTTCAAATTCGTTGATGACATCAGCGTAATTGCTGATCATGTTGTTAAATCCGGGGGAAAACTTGTTGGTCTGGTTGATCCGGAAGGATATACATTCGACGAGTCGAAGGCATTCCGTGATGGAAAGTTTCTGGGTCTTCCGCTTGATGAAGATAATGAGCCTGAACTTACGGAGAAGCGCATAAGCACTTGGGTTGAACTATTACTTACTGAGTTTTAATAATTTTCAAATATTAAAACGGTGACTTTGGTTGCCGTTTTTTGTTTTAATCAAATGAAGTTTGAACGTCCGACATATTTGCTTAACGCGGATATCTGCAAAACAAATATCCGGACGATGGCAGAAAAGGCCTCTCGATCAGGGGTAATCTTCCGGCCACACTTTAAAACACATCAGTCGCTGATCATCGGCCGGTGGTTCAGGGAGGCAGGTGTTACCAGAATTACTGTTTCATCGCTGTCTGCAGCAAGGTATTTTGCCAATGACGGATGGAACGATATTACAGTTGCTTTTCCTGTTAATCTCAGGGAAACCCAACTGGTCAATGAATTAGCGTCACGCATCAGGATCGGTCTGCTGGTCGAACATCCTGAGGTGGCCTTAAAACTGGAAAAGGATTTATTGTTTCCCGCAGATATTTATATCAAGATAGATACCGGTTATCACAGAACAGGGCTCGGGATTGATGAGATGCCTGTTATCCTCCGGCTGGCGGAAATTGTCAGAAGCAGTCGAATGATGAGTCTGAAAGGATTGCTGACGCATGCCGGGAATACTTACGCAGCTGCATCAAAAGAGGAGGTGAAAAAAGTATATGTTTCCTGCACCGGAATATTGAATGAGGTTAAGAAGAATCTGGGCGATTCAGGTAAAGAGCTTCTCCTTTCCTATGGAGATACGCCGTCCTGCAGTATCGTGGAAGATTTTAATAATATTGATGAGATCAGACCAGGAAACTTCATTTTTTATGATCTGATGCAGATGATTGCCGGATCTTGTGGCTTTTCGCAAATCGCCGGGATTGTTATTTGTCCGGTAGTGGCTGTTCATCCGTCAAGAAATCAGGCTGTTCTATATGGTGGGGCCATTCACTTATCGAAGGATTTTCTCGTGGTTGACGGCCGCAGGATTTATGGTCAGCTGGTGGAAACAGATCAGAACGGATGGATCAACCTGATTCCGGGAGCTTATCTGGTTTCTCTTTCTCAGGAACATGGAATTCTTGAAGGGCCAGATGAGGTAATCAGTGAGTTGCATCCGGGAATGACGGCAGGCATTATTCCTGTACATTCATGCCTGACTGCCAATCTATTGCGGGGCTATCAGATGACCGACGGTGAATCGGGAGATTACTTCCCGGGAAAATGATTAATTTCAGTATTTGGATTATTAAAAATATTTATATTGCTCGATGCCACAGAATACTCCAATTGACCGTAATATAGTTGGGGAACAGATCATTCTCTCCAATCTGCCGGACCTCGGCCTTGCCTCGATCCGTGAAATCGTTAGGCTGGTCAATAAGATAGAACAGCTTAGCGGCGAGAAGTTTATCCGGATGGAGATGGGGGTTCCCGGACTGGAACCACCGGAAATCGGTATTGAAGCCGAAATAGCTGCACTTCGCAAGGGTGTCGCATCCAAATATCCGATGATTGAGGGTGTTCCGGAATTGAAGAGGGAAACAATGCGTTTTTCAAAGCTTTTCCTGAATATCGAGGTGAATGAAGAGGCATGCATTCCTTGTGTGGGCTCTATGCAGGGAGCGATGGCCGCTTTTATGGTGGCTAACCGTTCTGACCGGAATAAGCTGGGTACTTTGTTTATCGACCCGGGCTTCCCTGTGCAAAAGCAACAGTGCAGGGTATTAGGCCATGAATTTGAATCCTTTGATGTGTATGATTACCGCGGAGAGAAACTGGGGCCAAAGCTGGAATCATTCCTGTCTACAGGGAAAATTTCGACATTACTTTATTCCAATCCGAATAATCCTTCCTGGATCTGTTTTACTGAAGATGAACTCCGGACCATAGGAACACTTTCTAATAAATATGATGTTATCGTGATAGAAGATCTTGCCTATTTCGGGATGGATTTCCGCAAGGACTATTCACAGCCCGGGCAGGAACCTTACCAGCCCACTGTGGCAAATTATTGCGATCACTGGCTTCTGCTGATATCGAGCTCCAAGGCTTTTTCGTTTGCCGGAGAGAGGGTGGGTGCGATAGTGATGAGCGATAAA
>CAILAQ010000225.1 GCA_903832165.1 uncultured Bacteroidota bacterium
ATAGCGACAGACTCAGGTGAGTATGGGCATTAATGAATGATGGAATAATGAGTTTGCCGGATGCCTGCAAGGTTTTTGCTGAATGGTAGCGTCCCTCGTAATCTTTTCTTTCCCCCATCCAGAAGATCAGGCCATTGCGTACAAGAATCAGTGAATCTTTTATTTCACTGAAGTTTTGATCAAGGGTAAGGCAGCGTCCGCCGACGATTGCCAGATCAAAGAGGGCTGGTTTTTGTTCCATTTAGCGAGAGAAAAGGGAAGGTTTCTTTCTGAAAAATCCCGTTTTATCCTGATATAAAGATCCTGCTTCGCATAAGACATCCTCGCGGTAAAGATTACCAATCAGGCTAATGCTTAATGGATTGCCATCTTTATCAAATCCATCAGGAATTACCAGGCAGGGATGACCAGTCAGGTTGGTGAGGGTGAGCTGATTCCCGGCAAAAGTAGGCGTGATTATCAGATCGAAATCCTGCATTACCCTGTTGGTTTCAATGACAAGCTGCTCCCTGATCCTGTTTGCCTGAATATATTCAACAGCCGGAATCAATCGGGCAGTTCTGAAAGTATTTGGCCAGTCGAAAGCTTCCTGTGCATTAAGCAAGCTATCGCGGTTGGAAAGTGTTAACCCATCAAATGCTGCTGCAGCTTCGGCCGAAAGAATAATTCTCATGGCCTGCACCGGATATTGATCGGGAAGAGTTACAGGAACGATAGCTGCGCCTAACTCACGGAAAACTTCCAAAGCCAGTGAATCAGCCTTCTTGTTAGGCGAATTTTGATCGAAATTATTCTTTAAATAACCTATTTTAAGGCCTTTGAGGGATTTTAAAGATTGATAGGAGAATCCTGTGTTTGTGGTTGCCGGATCCTGCGGGTCCAGACCGCAAATAGCATTTAAAACAATTGCACAATCCACTGCATTTCTGCAGATCGGCCCAATTTTATCCATCGACCAGCTTAACGCCATCGTACCGGTTCGGCCAACTCTTCCAAAGGTAGTTCTCAAGCCGGTGACGCCACATCTTGTTGAAGGCGAAACAATAGACCCAAGCGTCTCCGTTCCAATGGCAAAAGCCACCAATCCGGCAGCTGTTGCTGAGGAAGGCCCGGCAGAGGAACCACTGGATCCGCGCTTAAGATTCCATGGATTCCTTGTAGTTCCACCAAACCAAACATCTCCCATGGCAAGCGCACCTGAGGTCAGCTTGGCAACCAGAACGGCCCCTGCTTCTGTGAGTTTTGCTACAACATTTGCAGTTTCTTCTATACGCTGATCCTTATATGGTGCAGCTCCCCAGGTTGTAGGGTAGCCGGGAACGGACATGAGATCCTTTACCCCGTAAGGTATTCCGTGAAGCAAGCCGCGATACTTTCCAGCCGCAATCTCTTTGTCGGCCTCAGCCGCCTGTCTTAGCGCCAACTCCTCCGTAATCGTAACAACACATAACAGCGTGTCTCTATATTGCTTAAGTCGCTTTAAATACAATTTAGTAAGCTCGGTGGAAGTGATTTTTTTTGTCGCTATTAATTGCGCCAGTTCGGGTACCGTTAGAAAGGCTATGTCATCTTCATGATCCGGTTTTTGAAAATTATCGAATTTTGGCCAGTCCGATTTTTTGGCGAATCCCGGAACTTTATAACCGGCAGGGATCGGATTAAAACCGATGGAGGGTATCCATTGATTCGGAATATCAGTTTTCCTGAGCGTTTCGTAGCTCCTTTTCTGGTCCGCAATTCCACGCTGCATCTGCAGAATTTCAGCCGGCGTGAAAGGTAATCCTATCAGGTCAAGCGACTTTCTTATTGAGGCCGTATCGGGCAATGCGGAATTTTCCCTTTGAGCAAAAGTCTGAACAGATGCTCCAAAAACGATCAGGAGAATAAATATTACATTTCTTATCATAATGGAAATCTTTCTAACATTAAAAGTATGCTTATTCCCAAACCTGCACCTGAAAAAACCAGGTTCCATTCTCTGAGTTTGGCTTTGAAAATTTCAAGTGAAATGATTCCGAGGAAGAGAAATCCCGCAACAATGAATAATTGCCCGGCTTCAATTCCCAGATTGAATGAAAAAAGCGGCCCGGCAATAGAATCTTTATCCATTATCAGCGATCTCAGATAGTTGGAAAATCCCATTCCATGAATCAAACCAAACCCAAGTGACATCACATACTTATAAATATGATGTCCTTTGGAGGTGTCCGTTTTCATCTGAAAGATATTCACCAGCGCTGTTAAGCAGATAG
>CAILAQ010000226.1 GCA_903832165.1 uncultured Bacteroidota bacterium
GATCTTGGCTGTTCAATACAGGTAGAAAGCAAAAAAGGCAAAGGATCTGTTTTCAGTTTTACCATTCCTCAATCTGGTAAAAACCGAAAATAAGGAGCGTATCAATAGCCAGGGGTTTTAACCCCGGTTATCCAGTCAGGTACGAAGCACCCTACTTCTTATTTCTTTATTCCTGTTACCAATTTCTGCCTTCTGCCCTCTGCCCTCTGCCTTAAAGTATTACGCCCATCTCCTGAAACCTTGCCGCAGCATTCAGAAAATGTGCCGTAATCCAGAAAACCGTCCAATGCTCGGCATAGCCACCTCGTAACCGATATACATCATTGAGCTCTCCTGCCTGACCGAAATTTGTTTCCTGCATCTGCTCACCCTGACTTCCGAAAGGATCGGTAAGCTGTGCGCAGGAACGGAACATCACTTTAGACAGACGCTTGAGATCTTCGTTTTTCGTGTACACACCCAGCTGATAAATATCCGGTGTAAAGAATACACCAAATACATCAATATGCTGATTCTGAGGAGATACTACCGTCCATCCGCGAGTCTTGAACTGATGATCAGCCATGCGTCCCGGTGGTAGGGGAATATCCCAAACCACTGTGTAACTCAGACAAACATCACAGGCATGTTTGGCCCAGTCGAGGTACTGCTGCTCTTTAGTCAATTCGTACACGCTCAGGAATCCCTGAAAAGCAGCCCAGGCTCCTTCCTTATCTTCGCCCGATGCATCCAGCGTTCCGCCCCAATATGGTTCTTTCATATCGAGGTGCCTGCCTGCAAAATCACATGCTTTTTTCAGGAAAGTCTCCCACTTTGAAGTGTCGTATCTCTTATTTACGCGTGCGCTCTCAATAGCTTTGGCAATACTGTACATTCCTTGTCCCATGGAAACCGGATCTTTATTGCCGTAGGTCTTTTTATTCACATCATAAATGACAGGAAAACCATCAGGTCCCACCGCATAGGTGGATAGAAAGTCCATCGATTTCTGAACCATATGGTCGATAGCAGGATCATTATCAAGCTGCTCTTTAAGATTTTGCAGCGCATAACCCGGAGATTCCGCCTGTCCGCACCATCCCATTACAATTTCGGGTCGGTCCATCCGCGGATACATATTGAATCCGGCATAAACATCGCCTTCGGTCCATCTTGTCTTAGCCATGCGATATTTCGATTTAACGATTTCGCTGAGCGAAGGAAGGTCTTCGGCATAAAATGGCTTAAACATCGATATTGCGTCATGAACCGGTTTCTGGAATGCAGTACCTTGCTTTTCAATCGGATATAAATCGAGATAAAATGTTTTTTCGATAATGGCCCCGGGTTTTACACTTATATAGGTGTCACCATATTTCATCATTCCGCACTGATGGGCTTTGGCTACGCTTTTCTGATCGTTGTAAGTAATCGGACCTGAGAGAAGCGTGAGTTCGGAATACCCTTCATGGGCCGTTACACCCATTGACCACCAGTGATCAAACAGTTTCGGGTCGCGGAGGGAACTGGGCAAGGTATGGATGACTGCGCCGAATTTTTTTGCACCGGCCGATTCCAGACAAGCAAATGGCATGGGATACCGGTGATCCTCGAAAATGGCCATTTCGCCCGGGTTACCAAAATAATGCGCTACACAGTCGGGGGTATTTTTGAACCCTGATGGATTTCCGTAATACAGGATGCCTGGCAGGAATGCCTGCAGCCGGTCACCTGCCACCCTGAACCGGACCGAAAGTGTAATGGAATCAATGGCTTGCTTGCCGGTCCATTCAAACCGCCTGATACATTTAAGCATCTTGTTTTCGTGTCGGTAAGAATCCCTGATTTTCCAGGTTCCCTGGGGCAGTACCAACTCTCCGGAGATAATCAGCCAGTCGCCGGATTGTTCGGTTTTTGCAGGCGAAGCATGATGCCAGCTTGCAGGCCAGTCCTTTTCCCAGGCGGTGGCTATCGACCACAATCCTTCCGGCGGAGCCGTGATAATGGGTTGGTCGCCCAGCTTAATAACAGGGAGCTCAATAGTTTGGGCATTCAGGTAAAGTCCGGCGAGGAGGGACAGTGCAAGAAGGTAAATCGATTTTGTCATTGCTTGATAATTGGGAATGAACTGATGCGAAGACGAGCGGCTCCCATCGGCACCAGCTGAACCTTTACCTCCGGTTCCGATGATGCAACCGGTCCGTCAGTTAATACTCCACAAAGTTTATACTGGTCGAGTGTCCAGGCAGGTATCTGGCGTGCACTGACCTCAATGCTTACAGGCACCTCATCAATAGTAAACGGAAAGTTGGATGCAGGCCAGGGTTTGAGTGTTAACTTGAATGATTTCAATGGTTCTTTCTGATTCAGGACCAATCCGTAATTCCATTCGGAGCCCGGATGAATTTCCCAGGAAGGCCAGTTGGCGGCATCCACACCCTCCTGCCATTTTGAATCCTGAACGGCTGTTTTACCGCTCTCTTTTTTAATGTAATCTTCCATGATTTTCAAGGAAAAAGTCAGCGGCCCATAATTCACACTCACCGATTTGTGATTTTTCTCCCAGGTGGTCAGGGAAAGCTGCATCGGAAGGAAGAGCTCAATCTGATCCCCGCTTTTCCACTCGCGGCTGATGCGTATGTTTCCATTGGATTTTGAGAGGGTGGTGAGGAGGGTTCCGTTCAATTTTACCCGGGGGCTTTTGCACCATTTAGGGATACGCAGGTAAAGAGGGAAATTTTCCGATTTGTCCATTTTCATGGCGAACTGCATAGTGGAATCGAACGGGTAGTGTGTGGTTTCCCTGATCTCCACCAACGTGCCGGTTCCGACCTTGACTTTTACCGTGCTTTCACAATAAAGAGCGGCAAAAACTCCGTTATCCGGGGGTGGCGAGCCAAAGGTTTTCAGCGTAATAGGGCCAGCCCTGGCCATGATTATGCTGGCAGCAGCGGCTGCTGAATGGATTCATCATGAGAAACGGTCCGGCGTTATCAATACCGGGCGAATGATTTTGGTCATCATTGAGTACCATGTTCGGAGCGGTGAGATAGCGCAAGGATTTGAAATCGGGCATGGTGGCTGCGGGGTAAGTGTTGAAAGCCACGTTTTCGGTATGGTCGGCCCAGAAATTATCCCCGGTAATGCAGAGCATGTTTTCATTGGAGTTCATTTGCTCCACGATGCCGCATGTCTCAATAGCCTGCCTCGGATCAGCATAACCGGGCCGGGCCATCTCATCGGCACCGTACATTCCGCCGGGTACCTGTCCGAAATGTTCGCGGATAATCTGAAAAACTTCGTAGGATGCCTGAACATCATCGGGGTTGTGACTAAGCTGCGAATAGATAGCGGGCTCGCGAAATCCCTGGGCTATGTTCACGTTGTGCCAGTCGGGCAGAAGCGACCACCATTCCGGGTATTTTTTTCGCTCTTCACCTGTCACAACCAGTTCGGTGTATCTTGAATTCCAGCTTGTTCCACAGCGGTGAATTTTTTCGCCCAAATCAAGGAGGGCCTGATCGCCAGTCCGGTTATAAAGCCAGATTACACTGTAAAGGTTATCGCCCGAACGGAGTCCCTGCCAGTATCCTTTCAGAAAATTTTCATCGGGCACCGTAAGCTGGTACTTAAAATACCTGCCCATGAAATCGATAATCCTCTTGTCGCCTGTATATTCGTAGTACGACTGAACACAATATAATGCGATCATATTGGGCCAGAAATCCTGCTTGCCCCGGTCTAAGGAGTGTGGACCAAAGTCCCCGTTTTCCTTTTGGCTGACCAGTATTGCCTCTATCCAGATTTTCGCCTCTTTTATCATGGCTGGATCATTCAGAATATAGGCCAGGTCGCCGTATCCTTTCAGCCAGTATGGGACCTCTTCCCAGCCCCATTTACCCTTGCCGTCGGCCGATAGCCAGGCATTATCGGTCTTTTGCAGCCAGGCGCTGATATTAACCAGCTGACCGGTGAGCCCGTCGCGCTGCTTCTCCAGATAGACTTTCAGCCATCCGCCGGGTTCGATGCTTCCGACAGGAAGCCTGATGTATTTGCTAGCTTCGAGTGGCTTTTTATTCCCTGAATAAAAGCTGTTGGCAGGCACGTTGGCCTGTGCTTGTGAAAAAGCCGGTGATCCGCTCAGCGCTATCGCGCAAATGAGCATAATCGACCGAGTAAATATTCTTTTCATTCATTAAATTTTTTCGCGCAAAGACGCAAAGACGCTATTGTTTGGTACTCGTTGCGTCTTTTCTTCTTTGTGGGAGATTTATAAATTATTCACCACTCTTGTTATTCCGTCCTTAATCAATGACTCATTAAAATTAATGAGCAACCCTAATTTCATGCCTGTAATCTTTAAATAAGTCAGCAATTGCTTAAAATGAACAGGGGAAATTAACTCAATTGATTTTAGCTCAAGTATAATTATATTTTCAACCACGATATCTGTTCTAAACCCTAAATCCATTGTTATACCGTCCCAAACAACCGGAATTATTTTTTGTCGTTCAACACCCAATCCCTTCTTACGCAGTTCATGGCACAGTATTTCCTCATAGACCGACTCCATAAGTCCAGGCCCAAGCTGTGAATGAATCAGGTAGGCCAAATTTACAGTTACTCTCGCTAATTCATTTTCAGTCAAAATCGAAGTATTAAGTTTATTTCACGCAAAGACGCAAAGGCGCTATAAGAACGTTCTCTTAGCGTCTTTGCGTCTTTGCGTGAAAAATTCTTTTACTTGATCCCTGATTTATCCAGAAGCTCTTTCAATTTCGGACTCGAGGGCCGTGGGGCATTGCCGCTAACAATTTTCCCATCCGGATCGAGTAAAATAAATCGCGGAATTAAATCAATGTTAAACGTTTTATTGTAAAGAGCCCGCATCGCCTCGTCGGCAATCAGCTGAGTGCCGGTAAGCTTGTTGTCAACAACATACTTTCTCCATTTTTCCAGATCTGCCGCCTTGTCATACGAGATACTCACGAAATGAATATTCTTTCCGCGATATTCCTCTTCCGTTTTTTTCAGGCTCGGGATTTCCTTGATACAAGGTCCGCACCAGGTAGCCCAAAAATCGATGTAAACAAATTTCCCGCGAAGGTCTTTAAGCGAGACCGTCTTTCCATTCATATCAGCCAGTGAAAAATCAGGAGCCGGATTGCCTTCCAGCATTCCTTCCAAATGCTGATATTTCTTCTTAACCAGTTGTGCGATATCAGGATATGGACAGCTTTCACCAAATTCCGAGTACAAGGTCTTCGTGAAATCACGGGCCAGGGCATAAGCCATATATTCATAGGCAAGAGATCCGGGCAACTGCGACTTAACATATTGATAGAAATCGCCCTTATCCGGATTCCCACCGGAGGCCAGCTCTTGTTTTTTATGCAGATAGGCACTCAAAAAATAGTAGTACCCGATGCCCTTGTCACCAATGTGTTCATCAAGCTTTACCGAATCAAGGAAAGTGAAATAATCAGCCGGCAAAACGGCTTCTTTACCATTATTGAAACCTGCGTGCCCGCCCGGATAATATATCTTGGAGGTAATAGCTCCGGTAATATATTCGGAGGTGTACACCTTCATCAGCGCAGGACTTAATTTATGGAATTTGCCGAAATCATTGAGAAATTCGAGTTTTTCCTGACTGAACTGATCAGTAACGTTTTTATAATCATTGGGTTCACGATAAGTAATGTCGTAGTAATTACGCAAGTATTTGTACTTGTAGGCTCCAAAAACATTTTCCTCCTGATATAGGAATTCATTGTTATCCTTGCCTCTGCCGGCAAAGGATATGGTATCCTCCAGTGTTTCCACATCAAGGTTCATGGTGAGGCTATCGCCCGGCTCGAGCCAGAGGTACACCATCCTGAAATCAAAGGATTCCACCGACAGACTGGAGTCCTTGCCGTTCACCAGTTTTATGTCAAAATTATAGGTTGCAGGTACTTTGCCGAATGAAAAAAATCCTTTAACCGGACTTGCCGATTCGATAACCATTTTAAAAGTACCGTTCGGATTGATCCTCAAAGCCGGTTTTTGTGTGGTACTCAAAAGCTCATAAGCATCATAAGTAAAAACCGCACTGGTATCCTTGAAGTTCAGGATCTTGCCGGTTACAACAATCCGGTTTTCATTGACATTGGTTTTTTTGATGCAGGAACCGGTGCACGCAATCAGGCTGATGAATGCTGCGGCATATAGTAATTTTCTGAACATGGGATTTTGTTGTAATAAGGGTAGTTTGTCTTATTTTTTTCGCGCAAAGACGCTAAGGCGCAATTTATACGGTCTTATAGCGGCTTTGCGTCTTTGCGCGAGATTGATTTTTCAAATTTAATCGAAATCAGCTCACTTAATATATTCTCCGAGTAGTCTCCGCAAACCACTTTCCTCCTGATAACCGATAATCCTCTTCACACCGTTTCCATTCGGATCAATCAGGATCAGTGTAGGATAGCCGGTAATCCCGTATACATCCGGATAAGTCTTGGTGCTGTCGAGGACCTGTGTCCAGGGCGATTTATCCTCAACGATGGCTTCTTTCCATCTCTGGTAATCTTTTGGTTTATCAACAGATATACTGATAATCTCAAAATTCTTCGACAGTTTCCAGTCTTTATAAACATCAATCATGTGAGGGGTTAGCTTGCGGCACCAGGGGCAATCGACATACCAGAAATCAAGCAGTACCCATTTGCCTTTGAAATCAGAAAGGGAGACCATTTTGCCGGTAGTATCGGGGAAAGTAAAGCCCGGAACCGGTTTTCCGGAAATAGTTTTATCGGCAATCTCATATTCCTTCAGGAGCATCTTATACCATCTGCTATTCTCGAATTCCCTGAATTCATCAACATACTCCTTCAGCTTTTCAACGGGCTCGTTTCTGGCAATGGGCAGGGTAATTGTCAACCCTGCAAAGTTTGGATTTGCCTTAATCAGTTCGCGGGTTTTATCGAGATTGCGCTGGTTGGCTTCTTCGTGCAGAATCCATACGGCCTCGCATTCTTCCTTGCTGCGGGGATTTTTTTTGTAGGCAATATTCCAGTCTCTCCAAACCTTCGCTGCCTCATCCTGCGATGGTTTCATTTCATCGAAAAGCTGCTGCAGGAGGGTGTTGTTTTTAGTTCCCCCAAGTCGGAATCCCGTTTCTTTGGTATAACTTACCTCGATCTTTCCGGGCTCAAGTACCATTCTGGAACTCAGGTAGGACGGAGGGGTAAATCCTATCGAAACAAGTTTTGGAAAGGTGTCGACAGTACCGGTGAACTGACATTTTCCACCGTCAAGTGTCAGGGTATCAGAGGAAACATCCCAGTCGTTGTGTACGATCCGGTTGCCGGGTCCTCCTTCTGAAGTGACCTGGATAACGTAACGGTTTCTAGGTCCGCAGGAGGCAGCCAGCAACAGTACAATTGAAATTAATAGCAGGTTTTTCATGGCCCGGATTTTTAATTGATTATTAGAATTATAATATTAACTCAATTTTTGCGGTTGGATACGCAATATGTTATGATATTTTGCGGTTGTAATCGCAAATTGATTTAAATCTGAACCAGATGACTGAATCCTTCGATGACGCTGCCGTAATTGCCTCCCGATTCATCAATAGTACCAGCCGGCATGTTTTTCTGACAGGGAAGGCAGGCACCGGTAAAACAACTTTTCTGAAAAGCATTGTTGAGCTGACCACAAAAAAGACAATTGTAGCGGCCCCAACCGGAATTGCTGCAATCAATGCGGGTGGAGTTACGCTGCACTCCTTGTTTCAGCTGCCGTTCGGAACATTTATTCCCGTCAGCAAGTTGCCTGAGGGAGACATCAGGATCCAGCTTAACACCCCTGATTCACTGATCAGCGGACAGCAAATGCATGCCACCAAACGCAAGTTGCTGCGCGAGATGGAGCTGCTCATTATCGATGAGGTAAGCATGCTTCGTGCCGATCTCCTGGATGCCATCGATCTTACGCTCCGGACCATCCGACGCAACAAAATCCAGTCGTTCGGTGGCGTTCAGGTGCTCTTTATCGGGGATCTCTTTCAGCTGCCACCTGTGGTAAAACAGGAGGAATGGGAATACCTGAAACCTTATTATTCAGATATCTATTTCTTTGCAGCCAGGGTACTTCAAAATCAACAGCCTGTTTATATTGAACTGGAAAAAATATACAGGCAATCCGACGACAAGTTTATCACGCTGCTGAATCACTTCCGCGGAAATACTGTAACCCGTGAAGATATTGAACTGCTGAATTCCAGGTATATTCCCGATTTTCAGCCGGAAAGCAGCGACGGGTATATTCATCTGGCCACACACAACCGCAAGGCTGATACGATCAACCGGGAAGCACTCGGGGTATTGCCCGGGCCCTTGTTTACCTATGATGCTGAAGTCGATCGGGATTTCAGTGAATACCTGTTTCCGGTGGAGGAGCGGCTCGAATTAAAGGAAGGGGC